>VBHW01000129.1:4048-16667 GCA_005881055.1 Chloroflexota bacterium | reverse complement strand
GCCGTCCGGAACTCGATGCGATCGACGCCGTTCCACAGCACGATCTCCTGGCGCAGCCGGGACCCCTCGACCTCGCTGTCCACGACGATCCGGCAACCGATCGGCGAGCCCTCGGTCCTGACATCTGCCGGCGCGTCCGCCGACGATCTGAACCGCCCGTCGGGCGTTAGGTGCCAGGGACCCTCGCCGAAGAGCGGGTGGTTGGGGTACTCGCGGTACACCCGCAATTCGTTGGCCATCTCGCCGCTCCGGAGCAGCTCCTTGCCGCTCCGCTTGTCCACCAGGCTGTCGATGGCGCCCCCTCGCTCGGGATCGACGGCGATGGCGTAGCGTCCGCCGTCGATGGTCGGTGCCGCCGTCGGCCGCCAGGCCGCGTCATCGATGGACACAGCCGCGGGCACGAGGCGGTACGTGCGATAGCCGATGGCCGGCACGTCGGACGCGAGGAACGCCAGCGTCGCCGTGGCGATCGTCCCGTCCGGGCGTCGCTCGGCGGCTTCGAGCAGGAACGGCACGGTCCCATCCGCGTCGTCCAGGATGGCGACGTCCTGACGGTCGCCCGGAAGCTCGATCCGGACCCGGCTGATGTCCGTCCGTGGCCAGGAGAGCTGGTTGTAGACCACGAACGGCACGCCTTCTCCGCGGGTGTCGATCGCCGCCCCGATCATGTCCAGGGACGCGTCCAGGACGGCCTGGCCGAGCTCGTGGGCCTCACGCCAGCCGCCGAGGAGGTCGAGGTAGACCTGATCCGACTCCGAGCCCGTGATCCCGTCATGGTGGGCGCCGAACAGCAGCTGACGCCACGCCTTGTCGGTCGCCTCGCTCGGATAGCGGGCGCCGAGCATGGCAGCGACCGTCGCGAACTTCTCGGCGCTCAGCAGCGTGTTCTCGGCCGTCCGCTGGGCCTGCTTCGTGTCGATGAACGAGACGTCCTTGCCCGTGTAGACCGGGTTCATGTCCCGCGTCTGGGGCGTGAACGCGCGGCCACGGGCCGCCTGCTCCTCGCGCACGGCGGCGAAGAACTCGCGCGGGATCGCGGCGATGAACCTCGGCCACACGTAGCGCGAATTCCAGTCGCGCTGGATCGCCGTGAGCCACCTGTTCGGCGGCGAGTAATCCGTGCCGACCGGCAACAGGACGTTCTTCGTGGCCGCGAGTGCGGCGAGCTCGGTGAAGTTGCGGTGGACCTCGGCCTCGGCCTGCTCGAGCGTCGTCGCGGCGTCCATCCACCAGCCCGCCGAATAGTGGTTGGCCTGGAAGGAGGTGAGCAGGGCGCGGCCGCTCGGCGCGATCCAGTCGAACTCGGTGGCGAACTGCATCACGGGCGCGCCACCCCGCGCCATCTCGGCGATGGCCATCCGCGCCGGGCCGCGCACCCAGTGCGGTCCCCATTCGTGGAACGGCCCGCGGGCCCAGGAGCTCGAGGTGGCCCCGGCATCGGCCATGATCCCGGGGAACTGCGGGTCGTGCCCGAAGGCGTCGAGCTGCCACGCGGTGGCCGGCGCACCACCCAGCACGTCGCGCTGGTACGCGATGCCGTAGATCGCGTTCCGGATCGTCGACTCCGCACTGGTGAGGTTGGTGTTCGGCTCGTTGTACGTCGCGCCCATGAACTCGAGCCGCCCGTCCGCCAGCAGCTGTCGAACGTAGGCACGATCCTCTGGGTAGACGTCCCAGTAGGGCTTGAGGTAGTCGAGCTCGGCGAGCACGAACTTGTAGTCCGGATCGCGGCGGGCCATGTCGAGGTGCGCCTTGACGAGGGCGAGCCCGGGTTCCTGGAACGGGGCCCGGTACTGGATCGCCGCGCCCCAGGCCTCCGTATACGCCGCCTGCGTGTTCCACCAGACCGGGTCGTAGTGGAAGTGCGAGATCATGAACATCCGCCAACCCGGCTCCGCGGCGACGACGAGCTCGAAGGGATGGCTCGCCTTGCCCTCGTCGCCGTCGACGAGCACCTCTGCCGCCAGTCGCTCGCCCGCCACCGGCTCGCCGTCACGGACGACTCCGACCTCGAGCGTGGCCTCCTCGCCGGACCCGAGCGGGCCGAGGGTCATGTCGGTCTCGGTCCGGACTCGATCACCGGCCACCCGCACGCGTGACGGACCACGGCCCCCACCGTCTTCACCGCGGACCCGGATCCGGATCACCTGTCGCGGGGCCGCCTCGGTCCCGATGAAGAGGTCGGTGGATTGAACGTCGAGGATCCTCATCGTCGGCTCCCTCAGTGCCTGTGGCTGGGAATGCCGTTGATCGGGTCGCCCGGGTGCGCGAACTCGATCGCGATGACGGCGAGCGCGGCCCGCCGCCCCTCGAGCCACTCCCCGAACACCCGTTCGCGCTTGCTGGCGAGGAGCTCCGACTCGATCGAGCCGCGCACGTCCTCGTAGCGAGAGTGGCCGTTCGGGGTCACCGATTCCACTCGCGCGACGTGCCAGCCGTGTTCGGTCTCGATCGGCCCGACGATAGCCCCGACCGGCGCGCTGAAGACGGCCTCCTCGAGCGCCCGCGGGAGCACGCCGCGGCGGACCATGCCGAGGTCGCCGGCGGAGTCCCTGCTGCCGCTGTCGATCGTGTACCGGCGCGCCAAGGTCCCGAATCGGGATCCGCTACGGATCCTGTCGACGACCCACCGCGCCGTCTCGGCGTCGGCGAGGAGGACGTGCCGCACGCGGCGCGCTTCGGGGATCCGGTAGCGGTCGCGGTTGCGCTCGTAGTAGGCGCGTATGTGCCCCTCGGGAACCGTGACGCTCGCCGTCACCCGTTCGACGAGGGAGGCGACGACACGGGAGAGCGCCTCGGGACGACCCGTTGCATCCGCGACGGAGGGGCTGTCGATCCCCGCCGCCTCGGCTTCGATGGCCAGGGAGGCGATCGAACTTCCCGGACGCGCCGGGATCCGAGGGAGGCAGGTGCCGCGCGAGCGGCCCGGCGCGCAGCGCCGTCATCCGCTCCTCGAGCCGGTCGCGCGAGATCGCCCGGCCGCCGACGACCGCGATGACGCCGGGCGCCGTCGTGGCGGTCAGCCCTTCACCCCACCGACGGTGATCCCCTCGATGAAGAAGCGCTGGAACAGCAGGAACATGACGACGATCGGCAGGACGATGAGCGTCGACGCTGCCATCAGCAGGTTGTAGAGGACGTCGTGCTCCTGCGTGTAGAACGCGAGACCGACCGCCAGCGGGTACTTCTCGTTGCTCTGCAGGTAGAGCAGTGGCAGCAGGAACTCGTTCCAGGCCGCCACGGCCGCGAGGATCGCGACGACGACCACGGCCGGTTTCGTCAACGGCAGGATCACGTGCCAGAACGTCTGGAGCTCGCTCGCCCCGTCGACTCGCGACGCATCCGAGAGCTCACGCGGGATGCCCATCATGAACTGGCGCATCAGGAAGATGTAGAACGGGTTGCCGAAGACCGGGACGATGAGCGGCAGGAACGTGTCCACCCACGAACGCGCACCCTGGATCCCGAACGACGGGAGCTTGCCGAAAATGTCGAACAGCGCGACGAGCACCACGGGATACGGCAGGAAGACCGTCGCCAGGCACACGTAGAAGACGATGTTGCGCCCGGGCCAACGGATCCGCGAGAACCCGTACGCGATCAGGGTGTTGGAGAGGACGGCTCCGATCGTCGCGCCGACCGTGATGATCAGCGAGTTCAGCGCATACAGGAAGAACGGGATGTAGCTGACCGCGTCGGCGAAGTTGCTCCAGGCGAAGGTGTGCGGGAACAGCGTGGGTGGCGCCAGGCTCGCCTCGGTGCCCGTCTTCACTGCGCTGACGAACATGAAGTAGAACGGCAGGGCGAACAACGCGCAGCCGACGATCAGCACGATCCGCGGCAGGACAGACTTCCTGAGCACCTTCGACCACCGTCGACTGGGGGTGGCAACCCCCTCGAGAGGCCGCTGGGCGATGTCGGTCGTCGCCAGCTCAGGCGTCCTCCGCCTCGTAGAAGACCCAGCCGCGCGCCCATCGGAAGACCGCGCCGGCGAGGACGAGGCTGACGACGAACAGGACGACCGACAGCGCGGCCGCGTAGCCCATCTGCCCGAACTGGAACGCCTGCTTGTAGAGGTAGTAGACGTAGGTCAGGAGCGCGTTGTCCGGCCCCGCGCCGCCACCCCGCCCGCCACCTCCACCGGTCAGGATGAACGCCGAGGTGAAGACCTGCAGGCCCAGCGACAGCCCGATGATGATGTCGTACAGGATCACCGGGGTCATGAGCGGGAGCGTGATGCGCCGGAACTTCGTCCACGCTCCTGCGCCGTCGATCTCGGCCGACTCGTAGAGCTCGATCGGGATGCCCCGCAGCCCGGCCAGGAACACGAGGGCCCACTGGCCCGCGCCGAGCTGGGCGATGAGCACGAGGGAGATCCTCGCGTAGGTCGGGTCTCCCAGCCAGTTCGGAGACGGCAGGCCGGCGAGGCCGAGGAGCGCGTTCACCATCCCGTAGGCCGGGTTGAGCAGGTAGATGAAGATCAGCGAGATGGCGAACACGGGCAGGATCGAGGGCAGGTAGAGGATCGCCCGATAGATCCCGACCTCGCGCAGCTTCTGATTCATCGCGACCGCGAGGATCATCGCCATCAGGACGCCGATCGGGACCGCCAGCGCCGTGTAGAAGAGCGTGTTGTAGGCAGACTTCCAGAAGAGTGGGTCGGTCGCGATCCGCTCGTAATTCGTGAGCCCGATGATCACGGGCGGGCGGATACCCGAGTAGCGGGTGAAGCTGAGGAAGAACGTGTAGAGGATCGGAAAGACGCTGAGCGCGAGGAAGCCGAACAGCCAGGGGCTGATGAACAGGAGCCCCCAGCGAAGATTTCGCCGTTCGAGCGCACCGAGCCTGGGCCGACGCGACCTGGTCAGAGCTGGCGCGGCAGCGGCCATCTCAACCTCCCGCTTCGCCTAGCGCAACCGAAGATCGGGAGGACCGCTGAGCGGTCCTCCCGATGATCCGTGATTCCGCCTAGCAGCCCGCGGTGGTGAGCTGCGGCTGGATGCTGGTCTGGACCTGGTTGAGCGCGTCCATGGGCTGCATCGTGTTCGCCTCGACGGAGCCCTGCGCCGTCGTCAACGCGTCCCAGTACGCGGCGCCAACCGATAGCGGCGGGCGGTTCTTCGCGACCTTGAGGAGGTCGAGGAACTTCGCGTGCTGCGGGTCGTAGAGCGACGTGTCGGTCAGCAAGTCCTTGATCGTCGGCAGGTGGGTCGACTCCTTCGTGTAGACCCTCTGCCCGTCCGGACCCGCGATGTACTTCATGAACTTGATGGCCTGGTCGCGCGACGGCGAGTTCGGGATGAGCGCCATCGACCAGCCACCGGCCCAGGTGGCGCTCTGGTCGCCCTGCTTTGCGACCGGGATGAATGTGAAGTCATAGTGCCCGTTCGCCGCGTACTTCGCCTGCTCGGCGATCCGCCAGTCACCGCTGATCGTCATCGCGAGCTTGCCAGTCCAGAACGGGAACTGTTGGGCCGGCTGCGTCGCTACCGGCCGGTTGCTGGCGACCCAGCGGCTGACCGCTGCCGGATCGTGGTTCTTCGCCCAGTCGTAGAGGAACTGGAAGCCGGCTACCACACCGGGGTTCGTGGGTGTCACCTTGCACGCTGTCAGGTCGGCGAACGTCCCGCCGAACGTGAAGCCCCACGTGTAGTGCCAGCCCTGGTCGAACGCGCCCGCTGCGCCGCCGGCGCCCGGGCCGCCCGGGATCCAGCCCAGGACGTCGTAGTTGCCGCTCGAGTCCTTCTTGGAGACGGCGTCGGCGATCTTCACAACGGTGTCGATCGTCGCCGGTCCCTTGGTCATGTCGAGCGCTGAGACATCCTGACCCGCCGCCGTGATGAGGTCCTTGTTGTACCAGAGGGCGCGGGCATCGGTATCGAACGGGAGGGCAAACGTCTTGCCTTCGAACTGCGTCTCGGCCCATGCGAAGTCGAGGTACTGGCTGCTCAAGCCCTGCGTGGCGCTCGTGATGTCATCGAGCACACCCTCGGCCGCACGCTGGGGGACCGTGAACCTGTCCGCCATGTAGACGTCCGGCGCGGCGCCGCCGCGGATCGCCGTGAGCAGCTTCGCGATATCGGTCTCACTGCCCGGCACGATCGTCATCTTCACGCAGGTGTCCGGATTCGCGGTGTTGAACGCGTCCACGATGTGCTTGAGCGCGTCGGAGTCGGGCGGCACGTGGCTCGTCCAGAACTTGACCTCCTTGGCGCCCGCCGCGCAGCTCGCGCCAGTGATCGCGCTGGGTTGGGCGCTACCTCCGCTTGCCGCCGCTGAGGCAGGCGCCGACGCAGATGCCTGCTGGGCTGGGCTCGGAGTCGCAGCGCCCCCGCAGGCATTGACAACGATGGCCGCCACCGCCAGCCAGACCCACAGAATTCGCCGGGCAGACCGAGTCATCGCTCCTCCTTCGGCCGACGCTGTTCTTCTGCCATGGTCTAGACTAGGCTAGACCGTCGGGCGAATGCTGGCAGCGCCACCCGGTTCCGTCAACCGGGAGGCGGAACGACGGAGAGGGACAGGGAACGGGATGACTCCATTGGACGGCCCGGGCGATCATGTCCCCATTCACCGGCTGATCGCCGAGTCCCTGGCCGCCGCGATCGAGCGTGGCGAGCACCCGCAGGGCAGCCGGCTGCCGTCGGAGGCGAGTCTCGTCCGCCAGTTCGGGATCAGTCGCGGCACGCTCCGACACGCCCTGAACACCCTGCGCGCCCGGGGCCTGATCGAGGCGGTCCCGACCCGTGGCTGGTTCGTCCGTGGGGCGGATCCTGCCCCCTCCGATGGGCAGCGCAAGCTCGTCGGGGTCGTCGTCCCATCGGTGGCCCGCCCGTCCCTGCCCGATCTCCTGAGCGCGATCGAGGACGAGCTGCACGCACACGGCTACAGCATGCTGGTCGGGAGCAGCGGCTGGAGTCGCGAACAGCAGGCCGGCCGGGTCCGCCGCATCCTCGCCGAGGGCGTGAGTGGACTGATCTGCTATCCGATCGATTACGAGCCAGACGGCGAGCTCTTCGCAGGACTCGCGGGCAAGGGCTTCCCGGTGCTGCTCATCGACCGCCACATCGTCGGTTGCGACCTGGACGCCGTCGAGGTCGACAACGTCGCCGGCGCGTTCACGGCAGTCAGCCACCTGATCGAGCGAGGTCACCGGCGGATCGCGTTCGTCTCGACGGACAACCTCTCGACGACGTCGGTCGCAGAGCGTCTCGAGGGCTACCGCCAGGCCCTTGCGACCGCCGGGATCGAGGCGGACCCGGATCTCGTCTTCGCCCGCATCCCGGTCGTCCGCAAGTGGGGGACCGACTACCCGATGGCCTCGAAGGACCAGGCGCGGGTCATCGCGACGTTCCTCGCGGCGACCGATGCGACGGCGGCCTTCGCCCTGCACGACCATCTTGCCCTCGAGGTCGTCGCCGCGGCCAGGTCGCTTCGGCGTCGCGTCCCGGAGGACTTCGCCGTCGCGGGCTTCGACGACGATCCACTCCTGGGCAACGTCGCGGTGCCGCTCACCACCGTGGCCCAGCCGCGCGAGCGCATCGGCCGGGTGGCGGCCGCGCTCGTCGTCGAGCGCATCGAGGGGCGGCGCACGGCGACGTCGCGGACCGTCCTCCCGACGCAGCTCGTCGTCCGCCGTTCGACGGGCACCGAACTCACGCTGACGGCCCAGTCTGCCTAGACCGGCGGCTCGTGCGCCGGCCGCCGCCGGTGATCGAAGGTCAGCCTTGCGGATCCCGCGTGGCCGTGGCGATCCCACGGAGGCGACGGTGTGTCCCGCCCATCCAGTCGACATCCGGCAGGTAGCGCTTCGGTATCTTGGCGACGATCGTGTAGTTCGCGTCGCAGACGTTTGCGATCGGCGATCGCGACCCCTGCGTCACGAGCTGGTACGCGTCCAGGACCGACAATCCGGTCGCTTCCGCGATCCACCGGACGAGCTGCGTATGGGCGATCCGGAAGGCATCCTCGAGAGGCCGGTAGGATCCGGCGACCATGATCGTGTCGTCGTCCTCGAGACGGGGCCACTCGCAGTAGACGCCCTTGACCAGGTCGACGGTCAGCAGCGTGTCCATCGACCCCTCGACGGCCACGCCACACACCTCGCCCTCGCCCATCGTGTAGTGGCCATCGCCGATCGAGAACAGCGCGCCCTCGACGTTGACCCCGAGGTAGATCGTCGTTCCAGCCCTTGCCTCGGGCGTGTCCATGATGCCGCCGAAGGCCTCGGGGACGAGGACGTTCCTCGCCTCGCCGGCGGCCGGGGCGACGCCGACCGTGCCGAGGAACGGCTCGAGCGGCAGCTCGGTCCGGGGAACGGAGTCGAGGGCGCTGTAGGTGACGACGCGCCTGTCCCGAGTCGGCGTGAACTTCGTGGAGGTCAGGGCCCCGAACAGTGGCACGGTCGTCGACACGCCCCAGTCGCGCGCGGGCTGGACGTCGATCAGGTGGATCGCGAGCGTGTCACCGGGCTCGGCACCCTCGACGTGGAACGGGCCGGTCTGGGGGTTGATGAAGGGGTAGGTGATCGACCGACTCGGCAGGTCGTCGCTCGATCGGATCTGGCCGGCGAACGCGTCCTCGGTGTAGAGGTCGAGGATCTCGCCAGGCTGGATCCTCATGACCGGCTCGCAGCCGCCGAACGTCCAGGCATATTGCTCGCGGGTCGGAACGAAGCGCGTGGCTGCCGGCTTGACCGTCATGGACGTTCCTCCGATCTGCCCGTTGCCGCCGTGCAATCGTATCGGCTGATCGTCTCCAGGTCAGTCGACCTGGTCGTCAGCCAGGTCGTCAGCCACGTCGAGGCGGCTCGATGAAGCTCGTCGCGATCGGCATCGGCAGCGCCATCTTCGGCGTGAACCTCCTGCGCGATCTCTTCCGCACGCCGGAGTTCCGCGGGAGCGAGCTGGCGCTCGTCGACATCGACGCGTCGGCCCTCGACCGGATGACCCGACTCGCCCAACGACTGAACCGCGCGGCCCGCTGGGACGTGACGCTGGAGTCGACATCCGATCGGCGGGAGGCCCTCCCTGGAGCCGACTTCGTCGTCACTGCCGTCGCGGTCGATCGGATCCGAACCTGGCGGATCGACCACGAGCTGGCCCTGCGCCACGGCTTCCCGAGCGTGCTCTCGGAGAACGGCGGACCGGGTGGGCTCTCGCACACGCTCAGGTCGGTCCCGCTGATGCTCGACATCGCGGCCGACATCGAACGGCTGGCTCCGGGCGCGCTCCTGTTCAACTACACGAATCCCGAGAACCGGGTCTGCCTTGCCCTGAACCGCCATCGTTCGGTACGGACAGTCGGCCTGTGTCACAGCGTCGCCGAGGCGATCGACCGCTGCGCGCTCGTCCTCGGCCGGGATCGCACGGAGATCGATGCTCGCGCGGCGGGCGTCAATCATCTGACCTGGTTCGTGTCCATCCGCGATTCCACGTCCGGCCGCGACCTGATGCCGGACTTCCAGCAACGCTGGCGAGACTCCGAGGAGGGGGGCGGACCTCTCACGCGACTGCTCTTCGATCAGTACGGCGCCGTGCCGGCGATCGATGACGGCCACATCGGCGAGTACCTGCCGTGGGCTGCCGAGCTCATCGGGACCGCGGGCTACGACTTCGACGGGCATGAGCGCCGAGCGATCTCGGCGGCCGAGGACGTGGACGCCTGGGGAGCAGGCAGGCTGCCCGTGGAGCCGCTGCTCGCGTCGCCATCTGCGGAAGCGCGCGTGGATCACAGCGTGGCGGAGATCGTCGCCGACATCGTCTCCGGCCGAACTCGACGGCGGCCCTCGTTCATCCTCCCGAACGCCGGCCTCATCGACGGGATGCCTGACGACTCGGTGGTCGAAGTGCCCGGCCTCGTCGATGCCGGGAGCCCTCGTGGCGTCCCGGTGGGCGCGCTGCCCGAGCCCATCGCCGCGCTCGTTCGCCAGGAGCTCGCGATCCAGGACCTCGCGGTCCAGGCGGCGGTCGATGGATCGAGAGAGCTGGCACGCCAGGCATTGCTCCTCGACCCGGTCGTCAGCAGTGCTCCGGCGGCGGACCAGTTCCTGGACGAGGTGCTCCGGGCGCACCGCGCCTGCTTGCCGCGCTTCTGGAGCTAGAGCCGCGGGCGCTCACCGGTCTCGCGCGTCGGGGCGCTCACCGGTCTGGCGCGCGTCCGGCACGCCCGCAGTGCTGCTCGACGTTCGCAAGGAGCTCGTCGATGTCGACCGGCTTCGAGAGATAGCCGTCGAAACCCGCCTGCATGAACCGCGCGCGATCTCCCTTCATCGCCTGGGCGGTTACGGCCAGCACCGGGATGCGGGCGGTCCGCTCGTCCGTGCGCAGGCGGCTCAGCGCCTCGACACCGCTCATGTCCGGCAACCGAATGTCCATCAACACCAGAGCCGGTCCATGCCTGGCCGCCAGCATCAGCGCCTGTCCACCGGTCGATGCCTCGAGCGTGCGATAGCCGGTCGCGCGAAGCACATCCTGAAACAGCTTCATGCTCCTCTCGTTGTCTTCCACCACGAGGATCTGCTCACCGGCCATCCCTAGCTCGGTGGGACGGGCAGGGTGAACACGAACGTGCTTCCCTTGCCAATCTCGCTGTCGACCCAGATGTGCCCGCCGTGCAGCTCGACGAGGCGCCTCGAGAGTGCCAGCCCGAGGCCCGTCCCTTCGCGCTGCTCCCTGCCCGCCGCGGCCTGTTGGAACTCCTCGAAGATCCGCGCCTGATCCTCGGGAGCGATGCCGGGCCCGCTGTCGCTGACCGAAACTCGCACCTCGCCATCGACGCGCGCCGCAGTGACGTCGACCGTGCTGCCCGCAGGCGCGAACTTGACTGCATTCGATAGCAGGTTGAAGACCACCTGCCTGATTCGGCGCTCGTCGCCCATGATCGTGTCCACGCCGGGATCCGATGAGAGCGAGACTCGGACGTCCTCCCTCAGCGCGCGCTCGCGGACGATGACCGCCCCGCGTTCGAGTGCCTCGCGCAGCGAGAAGTGCGTGACCTCGAGCTCGATCTGGCCTGCCTCGACCTTCGCGAGGTCGAGCACGTCATCGATGAGCGACAGCAGATGGCGCGCCGAGGCAAGGATGTCGTCCAGGTACTCGGCCTGCTTCTCGTTGATCTCGCCGAGCAGCTGCTTTCGCAGCACCTGCGAGAAGCCGCTGATGGCGTTCAACGGAGTCCGCAGCTCGTGCGACATGTCGGCCAGGAACTCCGACTTGTGATCGCTCGCCTTCTCCAGCTCACGGGTCTTCTCGTCCAGCTCCCCGAGTGCGCTGGCGAGCTCCCGAGTCCTCTCCTGGACTTCCTGCTCGAGCCCGGAATAGGACGCCTCGAGGCGAGCCGCCATCCGGTTGAATTCCTCGGCGAGAGCGCCGAGCTCGTCGCGGCTCGACATCTTGATCCGCTGATCGAGCGCACCGGAGCCGATCTTCGCTGCCGCGACCTGGATCGACTCGATGGGCCTGACGAGATTGCGGGCCAGCAGCACACTCGTGGCGATCGCAACGAAGAGGAAGATCAGCAGCAGCAACGCAGTCCGCCAGATCGCCGCCTCGATTGGCGCGAACGCCTCGCTGAGCGGTTCCTCGACGAAGACCCACCAACCGGGCGCCTCGACGCGCTGGTAGGCGCTGAGCACGTCGATCCCATCCGGGTCACGTCCGTTTGTTACGACCTCCGCGCGAGCGGTCGCGGCCCCGGTCAACGCGGCCCGCACTTGCGGAAGCGCGGCGAGGTTCGTGTGCTTTAGGACGCGGTTCTTATCGGGATGGGCGATGAGCTCGCCTTTCGCGTTGACGGCGTACGCGTAGCCCGCCTCCCCGATCCGCGCCCGGTCGATCGCGTCCACCACGGTTCTCAGGTCGACGTCGGCCACGATGACGCCCGCTCCTGGAGCATGCTCGGCCACCGCCATCGTCATGTGGGGCCTGGCATCGCGATCGTCGAACACGACGTCGCCGAAGTACCGCGCCTGGGCCTTCGTGCGAAGGAACTCCGGGCTCCCGGAACGATCGCTCCCGCAGGTCAAGGTCTCGAGCTTGTTGATCTCGAAGGAATACGCGTGCACGCAATCTCGCCCGTTCGCGTCCAGGTAGATGAGCTCGCTGAAGACCTTCTGTCGTTTGAGGAGGCCATCAAACTCCTGAAGTCGCACGACGTGGTCCGAGTCGACTCGCGACCCTGCCACGCTGTCGAGGTCGTCGACGATCTCCCGGATGAACTGATCGATTGAAACGGCGGCGGATGCGGCTTTGTCCGCCTCCACCCCGGTCACCGCCAGCTTGCTGTCTTCATACGAGAAATAGAGCTCGGTCACGCCGACCGAGACGATGGCTGCAGCGACGAGCAGCACGACGACCGCGGTGTATTTCCAGATCAGGCGGTGATGCAACCGAGGGGGCGCAGCCACAGTCAGCGACTCCAGCTTGGGTTTCGCCTACCGATAGACAACGTCGGCGCGCGTGATCACGTCCCCTGACACCTGGATGCCGAGCTCCCGGGCCCTGCCGAGATTGATGGCGAACTGGATCCTCGGTACCTCCTCGACGGGAAGCTCTGCTGGCGGCGTGCCGCGCAGGATGCTGTCGACGAAGCGCGCGCCGGCGTCCCCGACCGGCCCCAC
>VBHW01000129.1:0-3865 GCA_005881055.1 Chloroflexota bacterium | reverse complement strand
GAGGACCGGCGTTGCCTTGTCCGTCGGGTCGACGAGCGTGAGCAACCGCCGTAGCCCGGGCACGATCTGCTGGTAGAGCTCGAGCTGTCGGACCACAGGATCACGTGCCCCGAAGACACCGGTCAGGTTGCCCCCCGGGTGGGACAGGCTTGCGACGAGGCCGTCCCGAACCGGATCGGACGGGTGCAGGAAGACGACTGGGATCGGATGTTCCATCCGCGCCGTTGCAGCCTGCGCAGCGGCGATGGACGCGTCCTCGAACGCCACGATGACGTCGACGTGCTCGGCAACATAGGCCGCAGCCTGGTCCTTGGCCTGCTCCTTCTCGAGGTTGCGCCAGATCAGCTCGATCCTCGGACCCCCGACATGCCCGTCCTTGACCAGGTGTGAGACGAGCTCGTCGTGCGAGCCGTCGATCCATCCCAGATCCGCCAGTCGCCCGACGAGCGTGCCCAGCGAGGGTGGCACGTGGTCCGTTCCGACATGCATCAGGGCGACACGCGGGATGGGCTGAGGGGTCGGGCTGGCGCCGATTCCGGGCCCACAGGCGCCGAGCAGGCTCGCGAACACGATGGCGCCGACCATCGCGAGCGGGGATCGCCTGGCCTTCATGGGATCTACCCTTCCTGACCGGCCGCCCGGCCAGAGCACTCGAATGGCCGACTGCTGATCCGGCTCGCGCGAGTCGAGGTGGATCTTCTCACCCGCGGCGGCGCTCCACGTTGTTGGAGTGCCGTCGGCCGCCGGCGGGAGCCGGCGGCCGAGAGCCGTATGGGACGAGCCGTCTAGAAGGGGCAGTTGCCCGGATTGGGTTCGTCGATGCGAGTTGCCGCCCCGTGCGGCACGATGCGGGTGATGACCAGCACGAGGTCGACCGACCCCTCGTTGCGTCCGATATGGACCGTATGCCCAGGGTCGATGAGCACGTCACCGGCCCGGTAGATCACGGGGGTGCACGTCGGGTCGTCGGCCCGGTAGAAGCTCAGCGTGCCGGCCTTGACGACGCTGAAGCTCGGCCCCGGGTGGCTGTGCCAGCCGAAGGATCCGCCCGGAGTCAGGCGGCTCTCGACCACGCTGACATCGGAGTCGCCTTTCGTCCGCAGGTCGATCTTCCAGTCGCCGGTTTTGATGTTGAGGTCGACGGGGCCGAGGCCACCCGCCGCAATCGGCGTGTTCGTCACGCCCGTGCCAGGCGTCGCGAGCGCGACGCCTGCCGCGACGACCGCGACGACCAGGGCCACGACGAGGGCCACGACCAATCGATTGGACATGGGAATGAGTCGCTGCATGGGTCTCCCTCTCGATGCCTCGTGTTGCGGCGGAACGTCTGCGCCCGCTCCGGCGAACGTAGGAGGGAGTCGATCGGCTGGCTACCGTGCCTGCCTGCAAATGCCGGGAGTGCTGGCACCCCCTGGCCGTCGCCGGCAACCATGCGCGCCTATGGAAGGGCTACTCCCGGGCCCCCGTGCAGAACCGGCGAACCACATCTGGAAGCTCATCGGTATCGAAGGGCTTGACGAGGTAGCCGGCGAAGCCGGCGTCGAACAACCAGTCGTCGCGGGCATCGAGTGGCAGGGCGGTCACCGCCACGACCGGGATGCGTGACGTCCGCGGCTCGGCCCGGAGCTTCCGTGCAGCGTTCGTGCCGTCCAGATCCGGAAGCCGCAGATCCATGAGGATGACGTCGGGCAGGTGCTCGGACGCGAGAGCGATTCCCTCTGCCGCGGTCCCCGCCTCGAGCGTCCGAAACCGGGCCAGGCGGAGCACGTCGCGGGCGAGCTTCCGATTCCTCTCGTTGTCGTCGACGATCAGAACGAGCGGGAGATCCGACGTCACCCGCGTATTCTCGGCCAATGCCGATCCGGCTCGTGCTCGCTGAGGATCACTACCTCGTCCGTGAAGGCGTCCGGCGCCTGCTCGAGGCACAGCCCGGGATCGAGGTCGCCGCGGTCTGCGGAGACCTCGGCTCGCTGCTCGAGGCCGTCGACCGAGAGGCCCCGGACGTCGTGGTCACCGACGTCCGCATGCCGCCAGGTCACTCGGACGAGGGCATTCAGGCCGCGAGGCGATTACGGGAGACGAAGCCGAGCGTGGGCGTGGTCGTCCTGAGCCAGTACGCGAATCCCAGCTACGCGCTGGCGCTGCTGGACACCGGCAGCGCCGGCCGCGCCTACCTTCTCAAGGAGCGTGTGCACGACCCCGACCAGCTGGTCGCTGCCATCCGGGCGGTCTCGGACGGAGGCTCGCTGATCGATCCGAAGGTCGTGGAAGGGCTCGTTGCCGTACGAGCCCGCGCGGCGACGTCCCCGTTGCGAGACCTGACCACCCGGGAACGTGACGTCCTGCGAAAGATGGCCGAGGGCAGGAACAATGCATCGATCGGCCAGGACCTCGTCGTGACCGAACGGTCCGTCGAGAAGGTCATCAATTCGATCTTCATGAAGCTCGGGCTCACGTGGGAGCCAGCGGTTCACAAGCGCGTGAAGGCGGTCATCCTGTACCTGGCCGAGAGCGATCGGGATTATCGCGACAACGGCAGCCAGCCCTGAACGCGCGAACCGAGCTTTCCCTCATCGACCGTGAGGCGCCCATCGAGCGCCTCGATGCGATCGCGCAGACGGTCGAGGCGTGCCGTTGGGTGGCGTCCGGCGACCTCGACCTCGAAGGCGAGGGCGGCCTCGGCGCCACGCACCTTGACTGTTGCCTGCGACCCGGGTGACGCGGACGACAGCGCCTCGACGCACGACCAGTACAGAGCGGCACTGACCTCTGGCGGGTAGTCGGCGGCCGATGGAACGTCGACCAAGATCGTGACGCCGGCGCTCTCCGCCGCCGACCTCAGGGCGGTGGCGAGCCCACGCCCTTCGAGCAGTGGCGGATGGATCCTCTGAGCCAGTTCGGTCGTTTCGGTCAGCGCCTCTCGAACGATGGCCGCCATCTCATCGACCAGCGCTTCCGCGGCGGCAGGATCACCGTTCACGAGCCTGGCTAGGCGCTGCAGGTCGACGGCGAGCGCGACAACGTGCTGCTGAACGCCATCGTGCAGGGCACGCTCGATCGCGCGCCGGTCGGCATCCGCGGCCTCGACCAGGCGCCTCCGCGAGCGTCGAAGCTCCGCAATCTCACCCTGCAGTCGGTCGACAACGTCCTGCAGCTGCTCGCCCGAGCCGGCGTTCGAGACCGCGGCAGCGCCCTTGGGACTCACCGGTCAATTCTCCGACCCCGCGAGGCGGCCGTCCACGCGTCGGCCGTAACCGACCGGCGCGTGGCTGCTGCGCCACCGCATGGAGCCGGTCGCCGATGGCGAACGCGAGGCTCGCGTAGGCCTCCTCGTCGCCGTCTCAGCGGAGGTCGAAGCGACCAAACGGGTCGACGCCACCGATGACCTTCACCGGATCTCGGCCCTGCGGGTCGAGCACCATGATCGAGCCGGTCGCCAACTCTGGTGAGGGCGACGCTCCGGCGGGAGGTTCGGGCGCGAGGAGGTAGAAGAGTCGGCCTTGCGCTGACCACCGCATCGCTGTGGACCGGGCTGGTAGCCGAAGGGGCTCCGCTGAGCCGTCCGCACGGACCACGTCGAGCGCGAGTGGTTCCGCATACGCGATCCAGGAGCCGTCGCGCGACCAACCCGTGACTTCCACGGGCTCGAAGCTCGTCGCGACACGTCTGGCAGAGCTCCCGTCGACGCCCGCCACCCAGATCTCGTAGTGCCCGTCCGGGACCTCGAAGGGCGCGATCCACCTGCCGCTCCCGATCGCAACCCGCGTTCCGTCGGGACTCCAGGCCAGCGACATGGCGTTGCCGACGCCCGGAATCCTGATCTCATGAGCGGGCGATCCGTCCACCGGGACGATCCAGCTCCCGT
>VBHW01000103.1 GCA_005881055.1 Chloroflexota bacterium | reverse complement strand
CACGAGCTCGTCGACCTTCGCGTCGTCGGCAAGATCCACGACACGCTCCTCCTGCTCGAGCACCCGGCGGTGCTGACACTGGGCCGGCACGCGGAGGAGGCACATGTCCTGGCCACTCCCGCCGAGCTCGCGGCACGGGGGATCGAGACGATCCGCATCGAGCGCGGCGGCGAGGTGACGTACCACGGGCCGGGGCAGCTCGTCGCCTATCCCATCCTCGCCCTGTCGAGGCGCGGCCTCCTCGTTCGTCCGCTTGTCCGGGCGCTCGAGCTCGCGATGGTCGACACGTGCGAGGCGTTCGGCGCCGCCGCCGGACGGCGCGACGGGCACCCCGGCTGCTGGTGCGACCCGGACGGGCCGGCGCCACGCAAGATCGGCGCCCTCGGCATCCGCGTCGAGCGCGGGGTGAGCTACCACGGGATCGCCCTGAACGTCGATCCCGACCTTGCCGACTTCGCGCTCATCGACCCGTGCGGGATGCCCGGCGTGGAGTCGACCTCGATCGCCCGGGAGGCGGGCCGGCCGCACGAGGTGCCGTCCACCGACGCCGTGGCGCGCGCGGCCGACGTCTTCGCACGTGCATTCGCGAGCCGCCTGGGGGCACATCCCGTGGGCGAGGTCCCGACGCCGGTCGCCGGCTGAGATGGCCGCCGGCCTCTTCGAGCTTCGCAAGGACGCGATCACGGGTTGGTGGGTCGCGACGGTCGTCGACCGTGCCTTCCACCGCGACCGGTTCACGCTGGCCGCCGAGCCCGTCCCCGACGGCGGCCGCTGCCAGAACTGCGTCGAGCCCCCCGGCGATGGTGTCAGGCTGCGGACGCTCAAGGACTTCGCCTTCCACGTCGTGGGGACCGAGAGCGAGGCTCGCGAGCTCGACGCGAGCCTCGTCCAGGTCGCGATCTCGACCGCGCGTGCGTCCGGCAGCTGGCGGACCGCAGTCGCTGCCCCCGGGGAGCACCGGCCTCTCCACGCGGTCGGGACGTCGACGATCGCGGAGCTGCTCGCGATCTGCCGGGGCGCGATCGCCGAGGCGCATCGCGCCGGCCAGACCGAGTACCTCCAGGTCGTCCAGAACTGGGGCGCACAGGCCGGCGCACGGACGAACCACCTGTGCCTCGACCTGTACGACCTGCCACAGCTGCCGCACCGCGTGGCCGAGGAGATCGGCGGCTCGGCACGCTACGTCATCCGCGAGGGCGGCTGCCCGTGGTGCCGCCTCGTCGCGGACGAGACCGGGCGACCGGATCGCCTCGTGCATGAGGACGCATCGAGCGTCGCCTTCGCTCCGTATGCGTCGCGATCGCCGTTCGAGGTCTGGATCGTCCCGCGGCGCCACGAGGCCGACTTCGGGCGGGCCACGGACGCCGACGTCGAGGCGACCGCCGAGTCGCTGCGGCAGGTGCTCGCGCGGCTGGCGACGCTGGACGGGCCGCCGTACAACCTCGTCCTCCACACGGCGCCGCTCCGCGAGCAGGTCGACGCGACGTTCCACTGGCACTGGGAGGTCCACCCCCGGCTGCGTGAGATCGCCGGCCTCGAGCTCGGCACGGGTCTCCCGGTCAACCCGGTGAGCCCGGAGGATGCCGTCGACGAGCTCCTGAGGCATGCGGCCCGCGGGGAGGAGCCCAAGCGCGTGCCGACCGACCGCCGCGTGCCGGAGCCCGCGCAGCGTGGTGGAGACGGCTCCGCACGCGAATGACGTCCCGATCTCGCGACGCGCACCGTCACATCGCCGCGCCGGCTCCCGTCTCCCGCCACAGGGACGAACGCAAGAACGCGCAGCTCACGCACCGCACGTCGTCCCCGCCACCCGCAGCGGAGCACCGATGGACGCCGTCGCGCAACTTGGAACCGGCCTCGCCCCGGGCTTCGCTTTCGGCCCCCTCGGGCGCCCGACGGCGATGACCGGATCGCTGAGCGGGTCTGCTTCCGTCGACGTCCGCGCGGAGATCGAGATCCTCTTCACACGCCATCACGGCGAGATCTACGCCTACCTTGCGCGGATGGTCCGCGAGCCCGAGCTCGCCGCCGACCTTGCCCAGGACACGTTCGTCAAGGCCTACCGGGCCTACGACAGCCTCGAGGATGCGGCCCACGCCCGCGCGTGGCTGTACCAGATCGCCCATCGCGTCGCGCTCGACGAGTTCCGGCGCCGCAAGATCGTGCGCTTCCTGCCCTGGACCGGCGAATCGCGCGGGGCTGCCCCGTCCGCGGAGCACCTCGCCCTCGAGGGGCGGTTCTCGGGCGACATGGAGCGCGCGCTCATGCGGATGCCCGAGCGCCAACGCGCCGCGCTCATCCTCGCCGAGCTGCACGACCTGACGGGCCTCGAGCTCGCCGCGGCGCTCGGCGTGTCCCACGTCGCCGCGCGCGCGCTCCTCACCCGTGCACGTGAGTCCCTCCGCCAGGCGCTGGCGATCGAGCGGAGCGCGGACGCCGCCGCGGACGCAGCGGCCGAGGCGGCCGCCATCGGCCGTCATCCCGGCGACGAGCCCACATCCAGTACTCGGGCGGGTGTCCGCGACGCCGGCCATCGACCGCGTGATTCCCGCCGAAGCAGCGGCGACGGCGGCCTGTGAGCGGGCGCGACAGGGGGCAGGCGCGGGCTGGCCGGTCTTCGGTGCATGAGCTCGCTCGTGGCTTGATCGCGGAGGCGATGGACGGGCCGCTCGAGCCATCCGACCTGGCCTGGCTCGACGATCACGTCGCCCGATGCGCGGAGTGCCGTGCGGTCCCTGCCGCGTACGCGGCCCAGCGAGCGGAGCTGCGCGCGATGCGCACGCCGCTGCCGCCGCGCGACCTGTGGGCGCGAACATCCGCTGCCCTCGACGCGGAAGAGGCGCGGCATGGGCGGGTTCGCGAGCGGCGGCCGGCGCGCTCGAAACTTGCCTCGTGGGCGCCGCTCGGTGCGCTCGGCTCGATTGTCGCCCTGTTCGTCGTCGGGTTCCTCGTCGGTTCTCAGGTCCTGCCCGGGCCGACGAGCTCGCCGCCGATCGCCTTCGCGTCGGGGAAACCCCCGGTCGGCAACGCGAGTCCGAGCGTCCCGATCGCCACGCCGATCGCCGTCCCGCCCGGCCCGGTCGCATGGTGCAGCCAGGACCAGGGCTCGTGCGTGATCCAGGAGGCGAACGTCGACCACGTCTGTCCGCCTGGCTCGACCTCGAGCTGTGCGCCGATCGACGCCCATGCATCGTCGCTCGGCAAGCTGAACGTCACGCCGAAGAGCATCGTGTCGTCGCCCGACCGCGGCCGTGTCATCGTCGTGGGCAGCGCGCCGGGGTCGACAGCGACCACGCTGTTCGTCGTTTCGGTCGGCGGAGGCAACGTCTCCCCGCCGCCATCCAATGGACCGACCGCCGCGCCGACGTCCACGCCACCGGGCGGCCCGTCGGGTAGCCCGATCGGCTCCTCGCCGACGCCCGCGGCCTCCGTCCCGCCCGCGAGCGCCACGCCCGAGTCGACCACCGCCGCGTCGAGCACTCCCGCCGGCCCGAGCACGTCTCCTGCGCTCTCGCTCCCGCCGGGTACTCCCGCGCCGACCGCCCTGGCGATCCTCTCGATCGCGACCAATGTCGTCGTCGTCGGCGAATCGGCGGCGTTCTCGCCCGACGGCGCCTGGTTCGCGTTCTCGGCGCATCCCGCCGGCAGCGCCACCGGGCCGGACATCTACGTCTGGCACGCGGGCGACCCGGCGGCGACCCCGGTGACGACCGACCACGGCTCGGTGTTCTCCGGCTGGGTCGCCGGCCGCATCCTGGGGAGCCGGCCGAGCGCGCCGAGCGGTCCCTCGACCCCGTCGACGTCCCCCGGCGCGTCGCCGGACGTGACCGGAGCAGCGCCCGGGGAGCCCGGCACCTCGCCGTCGGTCGAGCCGGCCACCTCGTCGGATGCCGGCGCGAGCCCGCCCTCCAGCAGCATCGCACCTGGTGGAGCAAGCAGTGCCCCGAGCGTGGCGCCCGCGCCCGTCGCCCCGTCCTCGTTCCTCATCGATCCGGCCACGAAGGCCGAGTCCCCGCTCACGGCCCCTGCCTGGCGCCCGATCGTCGATCCGACGGGACGCTTCGTCATCTACTGGCAGGGCACGATCTCGGCCGACGCGTCCGGCGAGCGCTGGGTCATGGGCACAGGTCGTCTCGTGCTCGCCTCCTGGCCCGCGCTCCTCGGCACGGACCCGTCGGCGACCCTCCAGCCGTCCGCGCTGCCGGCGGACCTCGACTCGGCCGACGGGGCCGACTGGGACGCGCAGTGGGACGCCACCGGCGAGCATCTCGCCGTGTGGATCGGGGAGCGTGACGATCCGAAGCTCGGCCATCTCGACCTCCTCACGATCAACCCGACGACCGGCCGCCTCGACCCGACGGGCCGGAAGCTGGCCGGCAAGCCCGCGCTCGCCGGCTTCTCGCTCAGGGACGGGCACCTCGCGTGGGCCACGCCACCGGGCCAGGACGGGCAGGGCAGCCGTCTCCAGGTCTACGCGTGGAGCGGCC
>VBHW01000102.1 GCA_005881055.1 Chloroflexota bacterium | reverse complement strand
CTCACGGGCGACGCCATATCGGCGCGCGGCCGCCTCGACCAGGCGGCGGTAGTCGGATGGCGGGTATTCGGAGAGGCTCGACTCGAACCGGCCCGCCGCGAGGACCCGTCCTGCGAGCTCCGGCGCCTCGGGTGAGGTGTTGAGGTCGAAGCGGACGATCCGCTCGACGGGGATCCCGTAGCGCGCGGCGACCTGCTCGCTCGTCGCCTCCCAGGAGTAGGAAGCGGGGCGCACAGGCGACGTCATCGTTACGGGGGTCGGGCTCATTGCACGCGGTTCATCGCAGGGGGGCCCACTGCGTCGGTCGCCCGGAAGCGGACCTCGACCGCCTCGCGGTGCGCCGTGAGGCCCTCGGCTGCGGCGATCGTGCCCACCGACGTCCGAATCGCGGCGAGACCCTCGCGATCGATCCGCTGGACCTGGACGAACTTCCCGAATGCCTCGACGCTCAGCGCGCCGCAGCTCCGCGCCAGGCCGCCGGTCGGCAGGACGTGGTTCGCCCCGGAGGCATAGTCGCCGGCACTCTCGGGGGCATCCGGCCCGACGAACACCGATCCTGCGTTGCGGATCCTGGCGACGGCCTCTTCCGGGTCGTCCACGACGACGCTGAGGTGCTCCGGTGCGTACTCGTTGACGAACTCGATCGCCGCGTTGCGATCGGGAGCCAGGACGACGAGCCCACCCGCCGCGAGGCTCGCCTCGAGGATCGATCGCCGCGTGGCCGTCGCGAGTTGGCGCCCGAGGGCCTCTTCGACGAGCGTCGCGAACGCCGGATCCGGCGTGACGAGGATCGCCGGGGAGTCCGGCCCATGCTCGGCCTGGCTGAGGAGGTCGGCCGCAACGAGCTCTGCATCTGCCGTCACATCCGCGAGCACCATCACCTCGGACGGCCCGGCGGGGAGATCGATCGACACGTCCCCGAACACCTCGAGCTTGGCCGCCGCGACCCACGCGCTGCCCGGGCCCACGATCCGGTCGACCGGCGCCAGGCCGCTCTCGGGCAAGCCGTACGCCAGCGCGCCGATCGCCTGGGCGCCACCCGCGACGACGAGCGCTTCGACGTCGAGGAGGCCGGCGGCGCCGAGGACGGCGGGGTCGACGACGCCGGTCCGGTCGGCTGGCGAGGCGACGACGAGCGTCCCGACCCCGGCGACCCGGGCCGGCACCGCGCACATGACGAGCGAACTCGGGTAGGCGGCCGAACCGCCTGGGACGTAGGCGCCGACGCGGTCGAGCGGCTGCCACCGACGCTCGATCTCGATGCCCCGGGCGACGACGATCCTCGTCGAGGCGGGGCGCTGGGTCTCGGCGAACCGGCGGATGTTCGCGATCATCGACTCGAGCGCCGCGCGGAGAGGGCCGGCGAGGCGGTCGCGGGCCGCACGGAGCTCGTCAGGCTCCAGGACGAGGCGGCCGTCGGCGAGCCCTCCGCCGACGCGCCCGTTGACCGCCCGAACGGCAGCATCGCCACCGGCACGAACCTCGGCGAGGATGGCCCGGGCAGCCGCGCGGACCTCTGGATCCGGAAGAGCACCGCGTCGGATCAGGGCGTCGCGGGCCGCTCGTACCGTCGGGTCGGTGGCACCGCGGAGGTCGAGGCGGCGCAGGCGGTTGCCGTCGGTCGGTGTTCGTTGGTCGGTCGGGCTCTCGGCGCCCGCGGCAGTCATGAGACGAGCTTCTCGATCGGGAGCACGAGGATCCCGGAGGCGCCCGCGGCCTTGAGGCGAGGGAGGAGACCCCAGACCGCGTCGGCATCGACGACGGAGTGGATCGCGATCATGCCGGCGTGCGCGAGCGGGATGACCGACGGGCTCTCGAGCCCCGGCAGGAGGCCCTGCAGCTCGGCGAGTCGAGCCTGGGGCGCGTTCATCATGAGGTACTTCTTGTCGCGCGCGGCGATGACCGCGGCGAGCATCGTGTCGATCTCGGTCAGGGCAGCCGCCCGGTCCCGGACGGCGGCCGGGTTCGCGACGAGGATCGCCTCGGACGCGAGGACGTCACCGATCGGGCGAAGGCCGTTCATCGCGAGCGTCGAGCCGGTCGAGACGAGATCGACGATCGCCTCCGCGAGTCCAAGCCGGGGCGCCACCTCGACGGCACCGGAGATCGCGATGACGTCGACGGGGATGCGCCGCTCGGCGAAGTAGCGGCGGGACGTCTCGGGGTGGGAGGTCGCGACACGGAGCCCCGCGAGGTCCTCGACCGCCTGATAGGGTGCGTCGCTCGACACCGCGGCGGCCAGCCGACAGCGGCCATAGCCGAGCCGGCGGACGACCGGCAGCTCCGCGCCGGCCTCGGAGAGGAGGTCCTCTCCGGTGATCCCGAGATCGGCGACGCCGTCGCCGACGAACTCGATGACGTCGTTGGTCCGGACGAAGAGGATGTCGAGCGCGTAGTTCTGGACGCGCGCGACGAGGTTGCGGTCGCTCTCCTCGAAGACGAGCCCGGCGTCGTGGAGGAGCCCGAGCGTCGGCTCGACGAGGCGGCCCTTGTTCGGGACTGCGAGGCGGATCCGGTCCCTCATCGCTCCGTTCCTGCAGGGTATGGCGTGGAGCCGGCCTTGGTGCGCGCGGCGCGTCGGTCGAGGGCCTTGCGGTAGCCGCCCTCGCCGTGGTGGAGCCACGACGCGATGCGCGTGATCGTCGCGGTGCTCGCGCCGGTCCGTTGCGAGATCTCGGCGTAGTGGAGGCCCTCGTCGAGCATCCGGACTACGGCCCAGCGCTGGGCCATGTCGTGCAGCTCGCCGAGCGTACACAGGTCACGGAAGAACGCGGCAGCCTCCTTCGAGGACGGCAGCTCGAGGATCGTGGTCAGGAGGTCGCGGACCTCCTGCGTCTGCCAGCCCTCTTCGCTCGCCACCGGATCTCTCCCTCGGCCGCGCATACCGGTGCGCCCGCTCTCGTCAGCAGCATCTTGTTGCCATGCTACCGTGATAACATGCTAATACGTTAGTACGGTAGAGGATGAGGATGGCGGCGTCAAGGCCTGAGGCGGCGTTCGAGCTCCTGCCGGCGATCGACATTCGCGCGGGCAGGGTGGTCCGCCTGCGAGGGGGCGATTTCGAGCGCGAGGTCGTCCACGGCACAGAACCCCGCGGGATCGCCGAGCGGTTCCGAGCGGCGGGGGCGACCTGGCTACACGTCGTGGACCTCGACAGGGCGCGCGGGGACGGGTCGCAGGCAGGTGTCCTCCGGTCGCTTGTCGCCGCGGCGCCGCCCATGCGTTGCCAGGTGGCCGGCGGCCTGCGAACAGAGGCGGCCGTCGAGTCGATGCTCGGCTGCGGGGCGGGACGGCGGCTCTGAAGGATCCCGGGTTCGCGGACACGCTCATTTCCCGGTTCGGGTCCGAGCAGATCGCCGCGGCGCTCGATGTCCGCGACGGGCTCGCGGTGGGGGAGGGCTGGCGAGTTGGGGCACCTGGGCGCCCGGTCATGGAGGCTCTGGATCGCCTGGCCGACGCCGGAGTCGCTCGTTTCGCCGTGACGGCGATCGCCCGCGACGGCCTCCTCGGCGGCCCCGACCTGGCGCTGCTCGAACGTCTCGTCCGGGCGGGGCGAGGCGCGATCGTCGCCTCGGGTGGCATCGCCTCGATCGACGACCTGCGCGCCGTCCGGGACCTCGGCTGCGCGGGCGCGATCGTCGGGTCGGCGCTCTACGAGGGCCGGATCGACCTGGCTGAGGCTGTAGCGGCGCTCGCATGACGTGCGGCCTGGCCGCGACCGCGACAGCGTGTCAGTGGCCGGACCCGTCGCCCTCCTTGCGGTGCGCGTCGATGATCTTGTCCGCGACGTGCGCCGGGACCTCCTCGTAATGGTCGAGCTCGGCCGTGAAGACGCCCCGGCCGTGCGTCAGGGAGCGGAGCTCGGTCGCGTATGTGAACAGCTCGGCCTGGGGCACGTGCGCTGAGACCTGCTGCATCCCGTCACCGGATGAGTCCATCCCGAGCAGCCGGCCGCGCCGCGTGTTCAGGTCGCGGTTCACGTCGCCCATGTACTCCTCGGGGACGCGGACCTCGATCGCCATGATCGGCTCGAGCAGCGCCGGCTTGCAGTCCATGACGCCCTTCTTGAGGGCCATCGAGGCCGCGATCTTGAACGACAGCTCGTTCGAGTCGACCGTGTGGAACGACCCGTCGTAGAGCGTCGCCTTGAAGTCCGAGAGCGGGTAGCCGGCGATCACGCCCTCGGCCGCGGCCTCGCGAACGCCCTTCTCGACGCCGGGGAAGAATCCCTTCGGCACTGATCCACCCACGACCCGTTCGGTGAACTCGACGCCACCGCCGGGGTTCGGCTCGATCTCCAGCCAGACATGGCCGAACATCCCGTGGCCGCCCGTCTGCTTCTTGTACCGGCCCTCGACCTGCGTCCGGCCGCGGATCGTCTCGCGGTAGGGCACCTTCGGCGTGTGGGTGACGATCGACGCGCCGAACTTCCGCTTCAACCTCTCGGCGATCACGGCGATGTGCGCCTCGCCCATCGCCACGAGCAGCTGCTCGCCGACCGCGCTCCGTTCGACCCGTGCGGACGGCTCCTCCTCGAGCATCCGGTTGAGGGCGGTGCCCATCTTGTCGAGGTCCGCCTTCGTCTGGGGCTCGATCGCGACGGTGAGCGTCGGCGTCGGGAACGTCAGCGGATCGAGCGCGAGCGGCTTCTCGCGCGCGCTCAGGCTGTCACCGGTCTCGGTGACCGCGAGCTTCGCGACCGCGCCGATCTCGCCGGCCTTGAGCTCGCCGACGGGCTCCTGCTCCTTGCCGTGGAGGAGGAGGAGCTGGCCGATCCGCTCGTCCTCGCCGCGTGTCGCGTTCCACGCATGGCCCTGTGAGCGGATCGTGCCCGACAGCACCCGCAGGTACGTGAGCCGGCCGACGTACGGATCCGCGGCGGTCTTGAAGACCCGCGCGACGAGCGGCCCGCCTGGATCGGCGGCGACGCTGACCGCATCATTCGACTTCGGCTCGTGAGCGGTCACGGGCGGCTCGTCAGCCGGGGAGGGCAGGTAGCGCACGAACGCGTCGAGCAGGCCGCGCAGCCCGACGCCCTTCGTCGCGCTCCCGACGAGCACCGGAGCGAGGATCGACTCCTTCACGCCCTTGCGGAGGCATGCCTCGAGCTCGGGGTCCGAGACCTCCTCGCCCTCGAGGTACTTCGAGAGCACATCGTCGTCGGCCTCGGCGGCTGCCTCGAGGAGCTGGTCGCGGCGGGTCGCGACCTCGCCTTCGAGCTCCGAGGGGATCGGGATCTCCGTCTCCGCCTTGCCATCCCACTGCCACGCCTTGCGGTGGACGAGGTCGACGTACCCCGAGAATGCCTCGGCAGAGCCGATCGCGACCTGGAGCGGCGCGATCTTCGTCCCGAAGCGTTCGCGGAGCGCGTCGAGGGCCGCCATCGGGTCGGCGTTCTCCCGGTCGCACTTGTTGATGAAGAAGCACGCCGCCCGGCCGGTGCCGCGGCCCAGCGCGACGGCAGCCTCGAGACCGGCCTCGACGCCGCCCGAGGCGTCAACGACGAACACGGCGCCGTCGACCGCGGCGAACCCCTCGATGACCTCGCTGATGAAGTCGGGATAGCCGGGCGTGTCGACGAGCTGGACGCGCGTGCCCTCGTCGTCGAGCACGGCGACCGCAAGGCTGAGCGACTCACGCCGCTTCTGCTCTTCGGGCTCGTGGTCGAGGAAGCTCGTGCCGTCGTCGACCTTGCCGAGTCGCGACGTCGAGCCCGTCCGGAACAGGAGCTGCTCGGCGAGCGTCGTCTTGCCCGAGCCGGCGTGCCCGGCCAACACGACGCTCCGCAGGTGGGGCAGGTCAACGGCCTTCGTCGTCATCGAATCGTCTGGGCCTCCGCTGGCGGGGAGTCGGGGACGGGGTCAGCAAGACCATCGGCAGTGGCATCGGCGGTGGGGTCGGCAACGGAGTTCGTTGTCATGTCGGGCGTTCTGTCGGAAGCGCTGGCCGGTCCTGGGGACGACCTCGGACGGGCGCCTGGGCGTTCGGTCCGGCCATGATAGTCCGGTATACTCCCGCGCGATGTCCGGACATTCAAAGTGGTCGCAGATCAAGCGCCAGAAAGGCGCGAACGACCAGAAGCGGGGCGCCGTCTTCACGAAGGTCGCGCGCGAGATCACGATCGCCGCGCGGGCCGGCGGCGGGGACCCCGACGGCAACTTCCGTCTCCGTCTCGCAATGGAGAAGGCACGCTCCGTGAACATGCCCGCCGACAACATCAAGCGGGCGATCGAGCGGGCGACCGGCTCGAGCGAGAGCGACCAGTTCGAGGAGATCGTCTACGAGGGCTACGGCCCTGGCGGCGTGGCGATCATCGTCGAGGCGGCGACCGACAACCGGAACCGGACCGCGGCGGACCTCCGCTCGCGCTTCACGAAGGCCGGTGGCCAGCTGGCGTCGACCGGGGCCGTGGCCTGGCAGTTCGAGCCCCGCGGCTACATCACCGTGAGCCGCAAGGGGTCCGATCCGGACGACGTCGCCCTGGCCGCCATCGATGCGGGGGCCGAGGACGTCGACACGGAGACCGACCCCGTCGAGATCTACACCTCTCTCGGCGACCTCGAACGCGTGCGGCGCACGCTCGAGGATGCGGGGGTGCCCGTGGAGGCGGCCGAGAGCGCGATGATCGCGCGCCAGACGGTCGAGCTCGAGCCGACGAAGGCGCGCCAGGCGATGCGCCTCGTCGAGGACCTCGAGGAGCTCGACGACGTCCAGCGCGTGACGGCGAACTTCGACATCCCCGAGGAGCTGTTCGCCGAGGTCGCCGGGTGACGACCCGGTGACAGCCCGGTGATGGCCGGGCACCGCGCCACGCTCGCGAAGTGATCGTCCTCGGGATCGATCCCGGCACCGCGGCCATGGGCTACGGGGTCGTCGAGCGCACCGCGGGCACGCTGCGGGCGATCGACTACGGCTGTTCGACGACCTCGCCTGACGAGCCGCTGCCGTCGCGGCTCCTTCGGCTGCACGGCCAGATGACCGAGCTGATCGAGCTCCATCGGCCGTCGCTCATCGCGGTCGAGCGCCTCTACTTCAGCCGCAACGTCCAGACGGCCTTCGCGGTCGGGCAGGCGCGCGGCGTGGTCCTCCTCGCGGCCGCCCAGGCCGGCGTGCCGGTGCGCGAGGCGACGCCGAGCGAGGTGAAGAGCGCGGTCGCCGGCCACGGCTCGGCCGACAAGGCGCAGATCGGGCGGATGGTCGTCCTCGAGCTGGGGTTGAGCGAGGTCCCGACGCCGGACGACGCAGCCGATGCGCTGGCCGTGGCGATCTGGTGCGTGACGCGCGAGCGCGCCGGGGAGCGGCTCAACTCCGCGCTCCTCGACCGGGCCGCGGTGGCGCCGCTCGCACGCGGCGCGACGCCGTACGAGAGCGCCGTCAAGGAGGCGCTCGCCCGGGAGCGCGCCGCACGCCGGTGATCGCGTCGGTCGAGGGGATCGTCGGGTCGATCGGCCTCGAGTCGCTCGTCGTCGAGGTCGGCGGCCTCGGATACCGCATCTTCGCGGCGCCGACCGTCATCGTCGGCACTCGGGCCGGCACGCGGCTGAAGCTCCACACGTACCACCTCGTGCGCGAGGACCTGCAGGCGCTGTACGGCTTCGCGACGCCCGAGGAGCTCGGTTTCTTCACGCTCCTCCTCACGGTCACCGGGGTGGGCCCGAAGGTTGCGCTCGCGATCGTCGGCAGCCGGCCCGTTCCCGACCTGCAATTGGCGATCCTCCAGCAGGACCAGGCGGTGCTCACGGGGATCCCGGGCATCGGCAAGAAGCTCGCCGAGCGCGTCATCTTCGAGCTCAAGGAGAAGGTGGCGGCGGCGGGCACGGCCGCACTGGCGTCGGGCGGCGAGCCGGTCGGTGGGGAGACGGAGGTCATCGCGGCGCTCCAGGCGCTCGGCTACTCAGCGGTCGAGGCACGGTCGGCATCGCGGGCAGCGCTGGCCGACCCGACGATCGGCGGCACGCTCGAGGACCGGGTGAAGGCCGCGCTGCGAACGCTCCTCCGCGACTGACCGGTCCGCGGCGGGCCGGCGCAAGGAGCGTGGGCGCCCATCGCGTTGCAGGGGCAGCAACCTGTGACCGCCCATCGAGCCCTGAGTGGACCGCCGCGACCGAGCGGGCTGCGGCCGGCTGAGGCTCCCCGAGGCGCGTGCACCAGGCGCACGTTGTGACCGCCGCAGCGGGTCGCGAGAGGGCGCACTGCTCCTTGGGGCCGGATGCACGTGCACGGACTGAGCTGGTTCGCGGTCAAATGGTGCACCGCATGCACGGGCGAACCGATCCGCCGGTCATAGCGTGCACCTCATGCACACCCA
>VBHW01000101.1 GCA_005881055.1 Chloroflexota bacterium | reverse complement strand
CGCCTGTGAGGTACTGACCGGGTACACGTTCGACGAGGTCCGTGGCCGGCCGTTCTACGACTTCCTCATGCTGCCCGAAGAGATCGAGCCGGTGAAGGACGCACTCGGGCGACTGCGGGCAGGAGAGCCTCCGGCCGCGAGCGAGAACTACTGGATCACGCGGGACGGGCAGCTGCGCCTCATCGCCTGGCTCGACACGTGCTTCTTCGACGAGAAGGGCTCGCTCACGCACATCGTCAGCACCGGCCTCGACATCACGGACGAGCGGCGAGCCCAGGAGACGCTCACGGCCGTCGAGCCGATCGGCACGGAGATCGCGAAGCACGGGCCGACCGCCGAGACGCTGGCAGCGTTCCTCCGCGTCCTTGCCGAGCGGATGGGCTACCGCCACCTGGCCCTGTTCCTGCGTGCCCGCGATCACCTGACGGTCGGGGCGCACATCGGCTACCCAGACGAGCCGACCGAGCTCGATCCGGGGCGAGGGATCGTGGGCCGGGCGTTCCGGACCGGCAGGCCCCAGAGGGTCGACGACGTGCGCTCGGACCCCGACTACGTGGCGGTCGACGCCGCCGTCACGAGCGAGATCGACGTGCCGCTCTCGGCCGAGGGAATGACGCTCGGCGTCCTCTCGATCGCCGCGACCAGCGGGCCGCTCGGCGACGGCGATCTCCGCCTCGCCCTCGCGGTCGCCGAGCGCCTGGCGGTAGCCCTCCTGCTGGGGCGGGCCCAGCAGTCGCTCGCGGATCGCGCCCGCTTGTTCGGCGCCCTGAACGACTTCGCGCGCACGGCCAACTCGATCCTCGCGGAGGAGCGCCTCGCACCGGCGCTCCTGGCCGCGGCCGCTGAGGTCGTACCCGCCGAGGTCCTCGTCCTCGTCGGCCTCGAGGAGGAGACGGGGCGCTACCACGTCCAAGGCGTGCATGGATCGGGCATCGATCCGGCCGCCGTCGGGGGTGAGATCCGGCCCGGCGAGGGCGCGACCGGGCGGTCGATCAGCTCGCGTGCCCTCGTCGTCGACCGGCTCCCGCGAACCCGCTACCCGCGAGCGCTCCGGCGTCACATCGCCGCCGACGTTCTCGCCGCGGTGGCCGTGCCGCTCATCCGGGAGGGCGTCGTGCTCGGCGCGTTGCTCGTGGGGCGCACGGAGGCGGTCGAGCGAGGCTTCACCGAGCTCGAGCGCGAGATCCTCACCCTCATCGGGACCCAGGCGGCGCTGTCCCTCACCAACGCGCACCTGCTGGCGGAGGTCCATGCCCTCGCCATCCGCGACGCGCTGACCGGGCTCTACAACCGCCGCCATTTCGACGAGGCGCTCGAGCACATCCTCGCCCGCTGGGTTCGCCAGCGAGAGGAACGCCGGCCGGTCGCCGCGATCATGTTCGACCTCGACCGCTTCGGGCAGCTCAACAAGGACCACGGCCATCAGGCGGGCGATGCCGTCCTCCGGGCGTTCGCCGGCATCCTCCAGACCCGTTTCCGCTCCGCGGACCTCATCGCGCGGTACGGAGGCGAGGAGTTCGTCGCGATTCTCGAGGGCAGCACGCGCGACGACGCGATCGCGGTCGCCGAGGACGTCCGGCGACTGCTGCGCTCGCGCCTCATCACCGGGCCCGACGGCACTCGGCTCCGGGCGACGGTCTCGGCCGGCTGCGCGGAGCTCGACCCGATCGAGCCAACGCGCGAGGCGCTCCTCAGGACCGCCGACGTGGGGCTGTTCATGGCCAAGCGCAACGGCCGCGACCAGGTGGTCGCCGCCTGACCCGTCGGGGCTCAGCTCCGGCTCCACATCGAGCTACCGCCTCGTCCGCCCGCGCGGACCTTGACTCGCCGCGGGCCCGCCACGACACTGCCCCGGACGGCGACGACGTCGCCGGGCATGAGCGTGGAGAGGGGAGCTGCCAGGCTTGGATCTCGTGGTCCGCGATGCCCGGCTCCATCCGACAGGGGGCACCCGGACCGAGCCAGTCGACGTCGGCGTCGAGGGCGACCGGATCGTCGCGATCCGCCCACGCGGCGGCCTTGCCGGCCAGCACACTACGGAGCTCGAGGCCGATGGCCGGCTCCTGTCACCGCCCCTCGTCGACCCGCATGTCCACCTCGACGCGGTGCTCACCGTCGGCGAGCCGCGTCACAACGAGTCCGGCACGCTCATCGAGGGCATCCTCACGTGGGCCGAGCGGAAGCGCTCGCTCACCCACGAGGACGTAAAGGAGCGCGCGCGCGAGGCGATCCTCTGGGAGGTCGGCCAGGGCACCGGGCTCATCCGCTCGCACGTCGACGTCTGCGATCCGAACCTCGTCGCCCTCCGGGCGCTCCTCGAGCTTCGCGAAGAGCTGGCCGACATCGTCGACCTCCGGCTCATCGCGTTCCCGCAGGACGGCATCCTCTCGTTCCCCGACGGCAAAGCCCTCATGCGCGAGGCGATGCGCCTCGGGTGCGACGTGATCGGCGGGATCCCGCACTACGAATGGACCCGCGAGGACGGCGTCGAGGAGGTCCACTTCCTGTTCGAGCTCGCTCGCGAGACCGGCCGGGACATCGACCTCCACTGCGACGAGACCGACGACGAGCAATCGCGCTTCCTCGAGGTCGTCGCGGCCGACACGATCCGTGAGGGGATGGGCGGACGCGTCGTCGCCGGGCACACGACCGCGATGGGCTCGTACAACGACGCCTACGCCTTCAAGCTGCTCCAGATTCTCAAGCGCGCCGGCGTCACGATCGTCGCCAACCCGCTCGATAACATCAGCCTCCAGGGCCGCTTCGACAGCTATCCGAAGCGGCGCGGCATGACCCGGGTCAAGGAGCTCGATGCGGCCGGCGTGAACGTGGCCTGCGGCCACGACTCGATCATGGATCCGTGGTATCCGCTGGGCCGCGGGTCGATGCTCGACGCGCTGTCGATGCTCGTCCACGTCGGCCAGATGACCGGCCGGGGCGAGCTGTTCCGAGCGTTCGAGATGGTGACGTCGAACCCGGCCCGGGCGGCGAGGGTGGAGTACGGAGTGAAGGAGGGCAGGCCAGCGAACTTCGTCGTGTTCGACTGCGAGGACGAGGCCGAGGCGATCCGCCTCAGGCCCGCTGCTCGCTGGGTGGTCCGGGCCGGCCGGCTCGTCGCCGAGACGCAGCCTGCGATGACGGTCGTCCGCCATGCCGGTTCCGAGCATCGAGTGACCTTCGCGAAGCGAGAGGGAGCACCAGCATGACTGCCACCACGCACGACGCGAGGATGCCCCAGGCAGAGGGCGACCTCACGGTCGAGGTCCACGGGATGGAGCCGATCCCGGAAAACGCAAGGTACGGCTCTCTCAACCGGGTGTTCACGGTCTGGTTCACGCCCAACCTCGTCCCGGCCGCGTTCTTCGTCGGGACCCTGGCCGCCGCCGACTTCATCGGCCTGGGCTGGTGGGCCGGCCTCGCGGCCATCGTCATCGGCAACGTCATCGGCGCCGGGCTCGTCGGGATCATGGCGGCGATGGGACCGAGCACGGGCATGGCCCAGATTCCCGCGTCAAGGCTGCCGTTCGGCAAGTCGATCGTCGTGCCAGCCGTCATCAACTGGCTGAGCACGATCGCGTGGGACGCCATCAACGCGTTCTTCGGCGCGTACGCGATCTCGGTCGTGACCGGCGACGCGGTCCCGTTCCCGGTCGGCCTCGGGATCGTCGTCCTGTGCCAGGCAGCGCTGAGCATCGTCGGCTACGAGGCGATCCACACGTTCGAGCGGTTCGCCGCGATCGGGCTGGCGATCCTGTTCGCGATCGTCACGATCGCCGTCCTGCCGAAGGCGAACTTCGGCCTTGCGAACGGCGACGCCGCAGGGATCGGCACGTTCATCCTCATGACGACGATCGCCGGGAGCTTCAACCTCGCCTGGGCGCTGTACGCCTCGGACTACACGCGCTACCTGCCGCGCGACGCGTCGCGCAGCGGGATCTTCCTCTGGACGTTCCTCGGCCTGGGCCTCTCGGCGATCTGGATCGAGGCGCTCGGCCTTGCGGTGGTCGGCGCGCTCGGCAGCGAGGGCGACACGGTCCATCAGATCAACGGGCTCATCGGCGGCGGGATCGTTGGGGTGCTCGCGATGGTCGCGATCTTCTTCGCGACGGTGGCCGTCAACGCGATGAACGACTACACGGGGTCGCTGTCGCTCCTCGCGGCCGGCATCCGGATCCCCCGGCCCGTGTCCGCAGCGGTCGTCGCGGTACTGAGCTTCGGAGCCACGCTCTACCTCTACTACGGCAACTTCCTGTCGACCGTCGAGAACTACCTCCTTCTCATCACGTACTGGATCGGCCCGTGGGCCGCTGTCGTCCTCGTGGACTGGTCGCGGCGGCGAGGCCAGACGGGCACCTCGCGAGCCGTCGACTTCGGCCTCTTGCCCTCTGGCCGCAACGCGCTCATCGCCCTCGTCGTGGGCGTCCTCGCGTCGGTGCCGTTCATGAACCAGACGCTCTTCACAGGGCCGCTCGTCGGTTCGCTCGGCGGCGCCGACATCGCCTACTTCGTCGGCTTCCTCGTCGCGGCGATCGTGTATTGGGCCCTCGAGAGCTACACGGGCACCAGCGCCGTGCCTGCCGAATGAGGGAACCCGCCTCCGACGGGTTCTGGCCCGAGAAGGTGACGGCCGCGGCGGCCGTCACCTTCGACGTGGACGCGGAGAGCGCCATCATCGGGTTCTCGGCGTCGAACGCGGACCGGCTGAGCCTCATGACGCACCAGGCCTACGGCCCGCGCACGGCCGTGCCCCGGCTGCTGCGCCTGCTCGGGGAGCGGTCGATCACGGCGACGTTCTTCGTGCCGGGTTACACGGCGGAGCGCTGGCCCGACACGATCAAGGCGATCCGGGACGCTGGGCACGAGATCGGCCACCATGGCTA
>VBHW01000146.1 GCA_005881055.1 Chloroflexota bacterium | reverse complement strand
GCCTCGCGCTGCGAGCACGCGCGCGAGGAGAGGACACGGCCGTCACGGTGGCCGTCGCGACGGACGCCGCCATCCACCGCGAGCGACGGCTCGTGCTGTTCGGAGGGTCGGCCGGCCACGGGCGCGCGGCGCTCGCCGGTGCGGCAATCCTCCTGGAACGCCTCAGGGCGGTCGACGACCGGGCAGGGACGGTCGCCAGGGCGGCGGTCGGAGGCACGCACGCCGGCGAACCGGGCGCCTCTGAGCAGGGCGAGGCGGCGCGGGTGTCCTAGCGGCGGGACATGCGGTCGAGGCCATCGCGATCGAGGATGACGATCGCGTCGCGCTCGAGCCGGAGGAGGCCGTCGTCGACGAACAGCCCGAGGAGCTTGTTCACGCTCTGGCGGGTCGCCCCGATCATCGCCGCGAGGTCGCTCTGGGTGAGCGGCGCGTCGAGACGGATCGTGCCGCCGTCGCCCGGTCGACCCTCGGTCTGGGCAAGCCTCGAGAGGCGCGCGGCGAGGCGGCCCGTGATGTCGAGGAAGTGGAGCTCCTGGACGTGCGTCGTCAGGCGCCGCAGCTCGCTCGTGAGCGCCGCGAGCAGTGCGTCCCGCAGGGCCGGCTCACCGTTGATGAGCTCGCGGAAACGGCTCCGCGGCAGGACGAGGGTCTCCGTCGCCTCGAGCGCGGTGGCGGTCGCCGACCGCGGTGCGCCGTCGAGGAGCGCCAGCTCGCCGAAGAACTCGCCGCGCCGCACGGTCGCGATGATCGCCTCGTCGCCCTCCTCGGACGGGAGGCCGATCTTCACGGCACCCGACGTGACGACGAAGAGCGCGTCGCCCGGGTCGCCCTGGTGGAAGAGCACCTCGCCTCGCCGGAACCGTCGGAGGCGCATCTCCCGGGCGAGGCTCATGAGCCCACGCTCGTCGAGGCCGGCGAACAGCAGGCACCGGCCGAGGGCAGCGACGACGGGCTCCGTCTCCACCATGCGCGCATCGTACCGGGCGGCCGGCCCGTCGAGAAGTCTCCGGCGATGCATGCGCGACGTCGGCTGGCCGTCAGGAGGCGTCGCTGGCCGGGGCGATGTCGGCTGGCCGACAGCCGCGCCGTCGCCGGCTTGGCTCATTCCGGGGGTCGCGACCGCCACGATGGACGGATGATCGAGCGCGCCGCCCCAGTCCCGCGCGCACGGATCACCCGACCCTCGTTCGGGCTCCCCGGCCCGCGCCCGCACCGGAGTCTCCGATGCGCCTGACAGTCATCGGCTCCGGCCCGGCGGCGCCCGAGCTCGATACGCCGGCGTCCGGCAACCTCGTCAGCTCCGACGGCACGGCCGTCCTCCTTGACTGCGGGTACGGGGTGGTCGGCAGGCTGCGGTCGACGATCGATCCGCGGGCGCTCGACGGCGTCGTCATCGGCCATCTCCATGCCGATCACTTCCTCGACCTCGCCGCGCTCCGCTACATGCATCCGTGGAACGGCGGCGGCGACCGCCGGCCCGCGGTGTGGCTGCCGCCCGGAGGACGGTCCAGGCTCGTCGGCCTCGCCGAGATGATGAGCGAACGTCCATCGTTCTTCGAGGAGGCCTTCGACCTCGCGGAGTACGAATCCGATGGGCCGTTCGAGATCGGCGACCTGAAGATCACTCCGAGCCCGATGCAGCACTACGTTCCCGCATGGGCGATGACGGTGGCCGACCGATCCGGCGCCCGACTCGTCTACGGTGGCGACACCGGCCCGACGGATCGACTGCTCGCGGCGGCGCGACGCGCGGACCTGCTCATCGTCGAAGCGACGCTCCGATCGGTCGGCGAGGACGAGGTGACGCGGGGCCATTGCACGCTCGACGAGGCGATCGCGATCGCGAGCGCGGCCGAGGTGGACCGGACCCTGATCACCCACTACCCGTCCGTGCGCCGGGCGGACGTGCAGGCGGCGGCGCTGGCCGCCGGAACCCGGTTCTCGGTCGCCGTACCGGGCACCCAGATCGACGTCGTACCGGCGTCCGATCGGCCGGCGACAGCCGATGCGATGGTTCCCGGCCAGGGGACGGGCGGCGTCGCTCTCGGCCACCGGGAGGCCGCACTGGCCGTCTAACCCCCGGGCGGTGTGAGCCCGGGCGGCTCGAGAAACCGGCAGGCAGTCGCGCGAGTCAGCGCCCGCGTGTGGCCCGCGGCGAGACAGCGATCTCGAGTTCGCGGATCCGCGCCCGGAACTCACCCGCCCGAGGGTCGTCGCCGAGGAGGACCGCTGCCGTGCGCCAGTAGCCAGCCGCCTCGGTGACCGCCCCCACGGCGAGCGCCGCGTCCGCCGCCTGAGCGAGGAGCGGCACCGCCCGCTCGCGATCGCCCGACGCCGCCCGATGGTGGGCGAGCTGGCCGATCTGCGGCGGGAGCGGGCCCGACTCGAGCGAATCGGCGAGGCGACCGTGGAGCTCGCGCCGCCGGGACGAGAGCATGCCGGCGTAGGCCACGTCGTGGATGAGCGGATGGCGGAAGCGCCACTCGCCTCCCGCCTCGGCCGGATCGACGATCGAAGACTCCGCCAGCACCGCCAGTGCGTCGTCGGCGGGAGCGCCGCCGAGGAGCTCACTCACGAGCGCGGGCGAGAACGACATCCCGATGACCGACGCGACCTGGAGCGCTGCGCGGGCGGCCGGCTGGAGTGCGTCGATCCGCGCTCCGAGGAGCGCGCGGAGGTTCACGGGGACCCGGTCGACGCCCGACGGGTCGCCGAGCTCGAGGCGCCCGTCCCGCATGACAAGTGCGTCGTCCTCGAGCAAGGCGCGGACCGTCTCGACCACGAAGAGCGGGTTGCCGCCGGTGCGCTCGTGGAGCCAGTCGGAGGTCTCGTCCCCGAGCGACGTCCCCGTCACCGATGCGGCGAGGCGACCGGTCCCCCGACTGTCGAGCCCGCTGAGCTCGAGCAGCTCGACGTGGGCGAGCGGCGCCCAGGCCGGGATCGAGCCGGGTCGCGTCGTCACGAAGACCGTGAAGGGCACGTCCGTGACGATCTTGATGAGCTGGTCGAGGAGCGGCCGGCTCGACCGGTCCGCCCAATGGACGTCGTCGATGACGACCGCGCGCGGTCCCCCAGTCTCGGCGAGCCGGCGGACGTACCGGGCCGTCAGCTCGCCCAGGGATCGCCGGATGTCGGCCGGATCCGCCGGCACGAGCGCCGCCTCGGCCTCCCAGCCACTGAACTCGGCGTCCCTCGCGATCGCCGCGACGGCGCCCGCCAACCTGCGGGTCGTCGTCTCGTCGATGTCGGACGTGAAGAGGAGGCGCCGCGCGAACGATCCCGAGTCCGTCCCGTGCTCGTCCGCGAGGCGCTGCGCGAAGGTCCGCGCGAACGCGTAGTACTCGCCGGTCGTGTACGACAGGTTCTCGGTCCAGGTCCACGCGAAGCCAAGGCCTCGGGCTTCCTCCTCCATGTCGGCCACCAGCCGGGATTTGCCGATCCCGGCATCGCCGATCACGACGACCACGCGGCCGCGTCCGGTTCGATGGGTCGACTCGAGCGCGTCGCGCAGCCGCGCGCGGTCCGCGACACGGCCGATGAGCAGGCCGGGCCCGGCGGCCCCGACGAGGCGATGCTGCCGCTCCCCGCGCAGGCGGTGGACGCGGACCGGCTCGGCGCGACCGCGGATCGCGTGCTCGCCGACGACCTCCACCTCGAGCCGCTGGCGTGCCGCCCGAACGGACGCTTCGTCGAGGAGGATCTCGCCCGGCTCGGCCAGCTCCTGGAGCCGCATCGCGGTCGTCACGGTGTCGCCGGTGACCACGAGGTCCGTCCGATCCCCCACCTCGCGGACCGAGGCCACGACCTCGCCCGTGGCGATCCCCACCCGCAGCCGGAGCGGCGGCTCGCCACGATCGTGGGCGACCTGTTCGAGGGAGGATGTCATTTCGAGGCCGCAGAGGGCCGCGCGGAGCGGGTCGTCGTCGTGCGCCCGTCGAGCGCCGAACACCGCGAAGACCGCGTCGCCGATGAACTTCTCGACGGCGCCGTCATATCGCTCCACGGCCGCGGCGAGAAGGCCGAACGCCTCGTCGATCCGGCCGACGACCTCCTCGGCGTCGAGCTCGGTGACGAGGCGCGAGTAGTCGACGATGTCGGCGAACAGCGCGGTGACGATCCGGCGGTCGCCCGGCGCCCGAGCGACCGACGCGAGGATGCGCCCGCACTGGTCGCAGAACCGGGCCGAGGCCGCGTTCGGTGCGCCGCACGCGGCACAACGCACGGCCTTCGTGCGGCGTCGCCCCCGACCCTCCATCGGATGATGGTACGGCGGGTCCGCCTGCTGGGGCGGTCTCAGGAGATCGTGAGGACCGGCTGCTGCGCCCCGGCGGCTCGCACGCTCATGCGCGCCGCGACCGTCTTCGCCAGGCTCTCGAGGGCCCTGGCCGCCGGCCCGGGCTCGCGCTGCGCGACGGCCGGGATGCCGACGTCCCCGCCCTGGCGGACCGTCACGTCGAGTGGGATCCCGCCGAGGTACTCGATGCCGTGACGCTCCGCGAACCGCTGTCCTCCGCCGCGGCCGAAGATCTCGGTGGCCTCGCCGCAGTGCGGGCAGACGAACGCGCTCATGTTCTCGACGACGCCGATGACCGGCACGCTCATCCGCTTGAGCATCGCGAGGGCCTTCTCGACGTCGAGCAGCGCGACGTCCTGCGGCGTCGTGACGAGCAGGGTTCCGCTGATCGGGATCGCCTGCGCGAGGGTCAGCTGGGCGTCGGAGGTGCCCGGCGGCTGGTCGACGATGAGATAGTCGAGCTCGCCCCAGTCGACGTCGCGCAGGAACTGCTGGATGGCGCCGCCGACGAGCGGACCGCGCCACACGATCGGCTGGCCCTCGGCCACGAAGAACTGGATCGAGATGACCTTGACGCCGTGCCGCTCGAGCGGGGCGATCTTGCCGTCAGGCGTCGCGCTCGGCTGACCGTCGACGCCGAGCATGAGCGGGACGTTCGGGCCGGTGATGTCCGCGTCGAGCAGGCCGACCGACGCGCCGGCCTGGGCGAGCGCGACGGCCAGGTTCACCGCGACCGTGCTCTTGCCCACGCCACCCTTGCCCGACGCGATTGCGATGACGTTCTTCACGCCTGGGACGAGCTCCTCCGGCCGCGCCGGGGCCGCCCGGCGGACCATCGCCCGCCACGTGATCGCCACGTCCTCGGCTCCCAGCCTCCGGACGGCTGCACCCGCCTCGCGCTCGATCTCGTCCTTGAGCGGGCAGGCGGGCGTCGTCAGCTCGATCGTGAACGCGACGCGCGGCCCGTCGATCTCGATGTCCTTGATCATGTTCAGGGTCACGACGTCGCGGCCGAGCTCGGGCTCCTGGACGTGGCGCAGCGCCTCGAGGATGTCGGCTTCGGAAAGGAGGGTCATCGGCGGTCGATCCTCTGGTGACGGGCGGAGCTCGACGGGACGTGGCGCGCGTCGCGACCGATTTGTGTCATATCGAGCGTCGATATCCTACCCCCGGCCGCCCGAGTGCGCCGCCGGGCGCTCTCCGTGGCAGGCAAACCTGCGCCAGAATGGAGCTTCGTGATTCGCACGAGACGCGCCAATCTGGCGCGAAACTCGTACGCTCACCCCTTCCTTGACATCGGACTCCGCGAGGTCCTATCCTCCGGCCACCTGCCGTCGGCCACGCTCGCGCGGGCTGCGCGCCCGCAGGACCCGTCCACCCGCGAGGGCCCACCCTCTGGCTGCTGGAGAATCGTAGACCCAGTGCCCGCTGTCGACGTCCGGCTCGTCGATGTCGTCAAGCGCTTCGGCGACGTCGCCGCCGTGGACCACATCGACCTCGAGGTCCAGGACGGGGAGTTCTTCTCGCTGCTCGGACCGTCGGGCTGCGGCAAGACGACGACGCTGCGGATGATCGGTGGCTTCGAGGAGCCGACCTCGGGGGTCATCGAGCTCCAGGGCCAGGACGTCACGTGGCTGCCGCCGTACCGCCGCAACGTCAACACGGTCTTCCAGAACTACGCGCTGTTCCCCCACCTCTCGATCTTCGAGAACGTCGCGTTCGGCCTGCGCCGGCGCGGCGTCAAGGGTGCCGAGGTCCGGCGGCGGGTCACCGAGATGCTCGAGCTCGTCGAGCTGCCCGGCTTCGAGAAGCGCAAGCCGACCCAGATCTCCGGCGGCCAGGCACAGCGCGTCGCGCTCGCCCGCGCGCTCATCAACCGGCCGGCCGTCCTGCTCCTGGACGAGCCGCTGGGCGCCCTCGACCTGAAGCTGCGCAAGCAGATGCAGGTCGAGCTGAAGCGCATCCAGCAGGAGGTCGGCATCACGTTCATCTACGTGACG
>VBHW01000145.1 GCA_005881055.1 Chloroflexota bacterium | reverse complement strand
GCCGCGAAGTCGATCACGCGCTCGAGCGGAGACTGACCGGACATCTCGCTCACGCCGAGGCCGGCGGCGATCGTAGAGGGCACGAGGTCGGGGTCCATGACCGCGTCGAGGGCGACGAAGAAGACCCCGTCCGGGAAGGCTTCCGCCGACTCCGCGGCGACCTGGAGGGCGAGGCGCGTCTTGCCCGTGCCGCCCGGCCCCGTGAGCGTCAGCAGGCGTGTGCCTTCGAGGAGACGCGCGGCCGACTCCATCTCCTCGCGACCCACGAAGGTCGTCAGCTGGAGCGGGAGGTTGTTGGCTCGAACCTCCAGGCTGCGCGGGGCCGGGAACTCGTCGTCGAGGCCCGGAGCCGTGACCTGGTAGAGATGCTCCGGTCGGGCGAGGTCCTTCAGGCGATGCTCGCCGAGGTCGCGATACGCGACCGCGCCGCCGTCGACGCCTCGGGCGAGCTGGTGCGTCGCCTCCGAAGTGAGGATCTGCCCGCCGTGGCCCGCGGCGGTGATCCGCGCGACCTGGTGGAGCGGCAGGCCCACGAAGTTGTCGCCGAGGGCCGTGACCTCGCCTGTGTGCACGCCCATCCGTACGCGGACCGGCGGGCGGCCCGCCCAGTCGTGCGACGCGAGTGCGCGCTGGGCGTCGACGGCCGCGAGCAGCGCGGACGGGGCGTCCCCGAAGGCGACGAACAGCGCATCGCCCTCCGAGCCGAACGTCGTGCCGCCCCGCCCGCGCGCCGCCCCCTCGATGAGCGCGCGGTGGGTCGCGAGCACGTCCCGGTACCCGTCGCCCAGCTCCTGGATGAGCCTGGTCGACCCCTCGATGTCCGTGAACAGGAACGTGAGCGTCCGGGTCGCCGATTCGGTCATGCAACGGGGACGGTGGCGCGCCGGCACGAGCCCGTCAAGGTCGTTCCGGCGCGGGGGCGCCTCGACCGGCGCCCGAAGCTCCGAAAGTCTCCTGTAACCGAAATCGCCATCCGGCAGGACTGGTGCAAGGGCCGACTGGCCATCCTCGGAGGGTCCTGCGCGCCGAGGTACGCGAAGACTGCGAGCCCATCCCCAAGCCCGCACGTGTGTCGGGTACGGCCGATTCGCAGCCGCGGGGCGGTCGCCGACGCCGATCGAAGTGAGGTATCACCTTATGACGGATCCCTATATCCACGAAGATCACGTCCACGAAGATCACATCCACGAAGAGCGAACTGACACCCTCGTGGAGCGCGAGACCAATCCGCTCGGCGCGGTGCTCGCGGTGGTCGTGGTGATCTTCATCCTCGCCCTCGTGTGGTGGATGCTGATCGCGCCGCGCTCCTCGCGCCCGAACACCACCAACCCGGGCACGGCGCCCGGATCGAACGCCCCGGTTCAGCAGGAGCCAGCTCCGTCGGCCCCGGCGCCGGCATCGCCCGCCTCGAGCTGATCGAGCGTTCCAGCAGACCGCGAACCCAGGCCGAGGGTCCACCAGGAAGCGGGTCCTCGGCCTTCGTCACGCCCTCGGGCAGTCAGTGTGGGCGAGACGCACCGCGGTCCCTAACGTGGGAGCCGCGCGGTTCGTTCTCGGGAGAGAGGGGCCGGACCTCAGCCCGACCGTTCCCCGGCGGTGACAGGGAGGGAGGGCCCCTCACCCTCCCCCCGACAGCTCGAAGGAAGTGTCCTCGCACCCGGCGATGACGTCGACGCCACGCCCGATCCCGCGCGCCTCGGCGAGCAGGCCGTCGAGCCTCTCGTCGTCGTGATCCGGATCGTGGTGGAACAGGGCGAGCCGGCGCACCGACGCGACCTCCGCGAACGCGACCGCGTGGGCGGCGCTGCTGTGGCCCCAGCCCACCCGCTCGGCGTACTCCGCGTCGCTGTACTGCGCGTCGTGGAGGAGCAGGTCGGCGCCCGCGGCGAGATCGTGCCCGGAGGTCCACGCGGGTCCGCCGGCCAGGCCGCCCAGCGCGGGCTCGTGATCGGGCAGGTAGGCGAGAGTCGCCCCACCGGCGCTCACCCGGTAGCCGAGCGTCGGCCCGGGGTGCACGACGCTGGCCGCCGTCACCGTGAACGGCCCGATCTGCCATGGCCCGCTGGGCGCGTCGTGCAGCTCGACGATCGAGTCGAGGTCCCGGATCCGCACCGGGAACAGCGGCGGCGAGAGGTAGCGCGTCAGGCGCGCCCGCAGGTCGAGGGTCGTCGACGGGGGCCCCCAGACGTGGAGCTCGCGACCCGGCTCGAAGAGCGGGCGGAAGAACCCGAGCCCCTGGATGTGGTCCATGTGCAGGTGCGTGAGCAGGATGTGGATCGGCACGCTCGAATCGCGGAGGTGCATGCCGGCTCGCCGTAGCCCTGTCCCGGCGTCGAGCAGGAGGATCGTCCCGTCGCCGTCCGCCAGCTCGACGCAGGAGGTGTTTCCCCCGTAGCGAACGGTGTCCGGACCGGCGCTCGCGATCGATCCGCGCGATCCCCAGATCGTCGCCCTCACGGGTGCCCGGCGTGCTCCGCGCCCTTCGTCGTCCACAGGACGACGAGCGCTCCCAGCACGTGGCCGCCCGCGCTCTCGAGCGGGATCGCCGTCGCCTCGACGTGCCGCCGGACTCCGTCCCCGCCGTGGAGGTGGAACGCGGCGTGTGCCGGACGACGCTCGCGCACGGCGACGATGCCCGGCAGCCGCTCCGTGGCGAGTGGCCGGCCGTCGGCGTCGAGCGGCGCGAGGATCTCGAGCCGGCCTTCGAGCGAGAGGGCGTCCACATCGTCGAACCGCAGCCCGAAGATGAGCTCGGCGGGCTCGTTGAAGAAGATCGTGTCGCCCTGCGCGTCGACGAGCAGCACCGGCACCGCCAGGCCGCTCGCCAGCTGGCGCGCCAGGATGAGCTCGACAGGTCGTTGGGCCATGACGCCGCTCATTCTCGCCGCGGCGGCAACGTGCCATCGGTCGCGGCAGCAACTACGATCTCGCTCCCATGTCCGCCTCGCCCTACGTCACCTCGATCACCCGCCAGTCGGACGACTTCCCTGGCTGGTACACGGACGTCGTCCTCAAGGCGGAGCTCGCCGACTACTCGCCGGTCCGGGGCTGCATGATCATCCGGCCTTACGGGTACGCGATCTGGGAGTCGATGCGCGACGAGCTCGATCGGCTCATCAAGGCGACCGGGCACAAGAACATGTACTTCCCGCTCTTCGTGCCGCGCTCGCTCCTGCTCAAGGAGGCCGAGCACGTCGAGGGGTTCGACCCGCAGGTCGCCTGGGTGACGCGCGCCGGCGGGCGGGACCTCGACGAGCCGCTCGCGATCCGGCCGACGAGCGAGGCGCTCATCGCCGAGGGCGTCAAAGACTGGATCCAGTCGTACCGCGACCTGCCGCTCCTCATGAACCTCTGGAACAACGTCGTCCGCTGGGAGCTGCGGACCCGCCTGTTCCTGCGGACCACCGAGTTCCTCTGGCAGGAGGCGCATACGTTCCACGCCTCGGAGGAGGAGGCAGCGGCTGAGGTCGCGACGGGCCTCGAGTGCTACAGGGTCGTCGCGGAGGAGTGGCTCGCGATCCCGGTCATCAGCGGCCGGAAGACCGAGCACGAGAAGTTCCCGGGGGCCGTCTACACGCGGGCCATCGAGGCGATGATGCGCGACACGAAGGCCCTCCAGGCGGGCACGAGCCACATGCTCGGCCAGAACTTCTCGAAGGCCGCCGGCATCGAGTTCCTCGATCGCGACAACGTCCGGCGGGCGCCGTTCGGGACGTCGTGGGGCTTCAGCACCCGGATGGTCGGCGCGACCGTCATGGCCCACGGGGACGAGTTCGGGCTCGTCCTGCCGCCCAGGGTCGCGCCGATCCAGGTGGCCGTCGTACCGATCTTCCGGAGCGAGGAGGACCGCGTCAGGGTCGCCGAGGCGATCGACCGAGTCCTCGCGGCGCTCGGCGAGGACGCCGCCGGCAGGGCGGTCCGGGTCGAGGTCGACTGGCGCGACGCGTCACCGGGGTTCAAGTTCAACCACTGGGAGCTGCGCGGCGTCCCCTTCCGCCTCGAGATCGGCCCGCGCGACCTCGCTGCGGGCCAGGCGGTCCTCGTGAAGCGGACGGACCGGAGTCGCGAGGCCGTACCGCTCGAGGCATTGCCACATACGCTGCCGGGGCGGCTCGACGCCTACCAGCGGGAGCTCTTCGAGCGCGCCCTGGCCTTCCGCGACGCGAATACCCGGCGAGTCGATACGTACGAGGCGTTCAGGACCGTCGTCGAGGAGCAGGGCGGGTTCATCCTCGCCCCGTGGTGCGGCGACGGAGGCTGTGAACGACGGGTCGCCGAGGAGACCGGGGCGACGATCCGCATCATCCCCGACGATTCGCCCGATGAGGCCGCCGCCTGCATCGTGGATGGCCGCCCGTCGGAGCGGCGGGTGCTGTTCGCCCGGGCCTACTGAGCGGATCCGGCCCGTTCCGAGGCGGATCCAGCCCGGAATACCGAAGCGGCGCGGAGGAGGGTCGCGCCGCCTCGGGTATGGCCCCGGCGGCGGGAGGGAGCGCGCCGCCGGGTCGGGAAGTACGGTGGTCGGCCGGTTGCCGCCTTGCGTCGGTGGTCTGGTCAGCCCGCAGGCCGGAGGGCCGGGCTCGAGGCGCCATCGCCTGAGCCCCAGCGCCCGGAGCGCGCCAGCCTGCGGAGGAAGAGGACGCGGTTGACCTCGCCGATGGACCAATGGGTCCCGCCGACGGCGATCCCGCACAGGTAGGCGGTGAGGTTCGCGGCTTCGGTCGGGGCCAGGCCGCGGGCGAGGAGCATCCGGTAGGTCGCGCGGGTCTGGAGATCCGGCCCGCTGGCCTCGACCGTCGCTGTGGCTGCCTGGTGACTGCCCATCGCCCCTGACCCTCGCTCTGGCAGATGTCGCTTCGTGTCCCGAGGCGGCGGTGGTGTCCTGTCGTCTCCGCCGTCCGTGCGGCCATTCTCAGCGCGGAGCCGTGGGAATCCGTGACACTCCGCCGACGGAAGGGGTGACAACCGGACGTGGGCCGTTATCGGGGGAGCGCCAGCGATCTGGCGCGGCGGCCCGCCACGTGAGGCGGCCGCCAGCTGACTCAGGCGCCGGGCGGGGAGGCCTTCGGGACGGACGGCCGCAGTCGGCCCGGACCTGTCACGACCACCCGCGCATCGATCGAGCCGTCCGCACGCTGCGTCCCCTCGACCGAGACGAGGCCCCCGACCGTCACGTCTGCGAGGCCGGCCGTCGTCGATCCTGGCGACTTGTACGTCGTCGACGAACCGACGTGGATCGTCGCCGTCGTGCCGTCGGGCCGCTTGATCGTGATCGTGTCCGCCGTCTTCGCCGTGACCTGGCCGAAGACGACCGGCACGCGGATGTGGACCGACAGCGCCGTCAGCGTGTTGCCGCTCGCCTGGGTTCCCTGGACGACGACGTCGACGCCGACCTTGACGTCCGTCCGGGCCCCAGCGGTCGATCCGAGGGTATAGGCGGTGGACCCAGACACGTTCACCGTCCAGGTCGTCCCGTCGCGGGCCTTGAGCGTGAACCCGGAGCCCGTGACCGCCGTCACGTTGCCCGCAACCTGGGGGACCACGACGGCAATCGCCGTGACCGAGAACGAGCCGTCGGCGTTGCGCATCTGGCGCAGGGCGACCTGGTCGCCGACCTTCAGGTCGCCGACCGCGATCGTCTGGCCGCCCTTCGTGATCGTCGTGCCGGACGTCACCGTGATCGTCCGCGTCCAGCCGTCGACGGTCTTGAGCGAGACCTTCGAGCCGTCGATCGCCGTGATCGTGATCTGGCCGAAGCCACCCCGCAACCCGCCGAGTCCGAGCTTTCCGAGGCCGTTCTGCCCGCGGTCACCGAACCCAAATCCGAATCCGTTCGGGCCGCCGCCGAAGACCTTCCACGGGCCCTTGCCGTCGCGCGTCGTGGGCGGTTTGGCCTGCCCGGACGCGGCGGGTGAGGCGCCGGCCGACGAGGGCGAGGGCGATGCACCGGCGACCGCGGCCGCGCCGACGACGATGATCGTGACCGCTGCGACGAGGACTGCCCCGATCGCGATGGGGTTCGGTCCCCTGAGCTTTGCCGAGAACGTCGGCGAGACCGGTGGCTCGTTTGGTTCGATCATCGTGCCTCTCCCCGCCGCGGCTCCTCGTCCCGGATGCCCACCGTGCGGGCGCGCGACCGGACGCGGACCGGCGCGTTCCGACAGTCTGCCCGGCGTTTCTCCCTCAGCTCCGCGCGCCGTCGAGCGCCTCGCGCATCTGGATCTGGCGCACGACGTCGGCCCGCGTCAGGAGCCCGACGAGCTCATCGCCGTCGACGACCGGGACCTGCTCGTAGTCGCCGCTCCCGAGCGCCTCGATCGCCCGGCGGAGCGGGGTCGTCGGGGTGACCGTCACGAGCCCGTCGCGCCCGCCCATCACTTCGCCCACCGTCGTGGTCGCGCGCCGCTCCGGCGGGACGCTCTGGACGTCGGACAGGGTGACGATCCCGACGACCCGCCGACCGTCGACGACCGGCAGGCTGCGCCGGGCGCCCGGGAGCATGTAGCGCTCGACGAGCTCGGCGAGCGGGACGTCGGGCGCAACCCCGGTCGGGTCGGGGCGGAACACGTCGCCGACGCGCAGTCGCCGGAGGCGGGCGTCCGCGACCGCCTGGTCGAGTGCCGCCGACGCGGCGCTCTGGAGGAACCAGCCGATCGCCGCGATCCAGATCCCCCCGAACACGTCGTTGTTCAGCACGCGCCAGAAGCCCCACAGCATGAAGCCCCAGGCGACGACGCGCCCGACCGTCGTCGCGATCTCGGTCGCCCGCCGAGCGTCGCGCGTGACCTGCCAGACGATCGATCGGAGAACGCGACCGCCGTCGAGCGGGAAGCCCGGGATGAGGTTGAACGTGCCGAGGAGGCCGTTGATGACGGCGAGGTAGCTCGCGATCGCCTCGATCGGCCGTGCATTCGTGACGAACACGGCCACGCCCAGCGCGATGACCGCGATGACGAAGCTCGTGAGCGGCCCGACGATCGCGACGAGGAACTCGGTCGACGGCCGGCGCGGCTCGCCCGCGAGGCTCGAGACGCCGCCGAAGATGAACAGCGTGATCGAGCGTGCCTCCATCCCCCGCGCCCGAGCGACGAGGGAGTGCGCGAGCTCGTGGAGCAGGACGCTGGCGAACAGGAGGATTGCAGCGGTCGCTCCGAGGACCCACAGCTCCACGTCCGACGCCCCGCGGATGACCGACGGGAAGTAGTTCGTCGCGAGCGACCACGTGACGAGCGCGAAGATGACGATCCAGCTGACGTGGACGCGGACGTCGATCCCGGCGACCGTGAAGAGGCGATACGCGCCGCTCATGCCGGTCGACACGGAGGATCGCCGTCGGGACAGCTCGTCGACCGATCCCGGCTCGACGTGGCTCGCCATCGTTCGTCCACCTCCCGGCGCCCTCACCGGCGCCGCGAAATCCGCCGGGCCCCCGACCGCCTGCCGGGACGCCGGTGTAGGGCTATTGTGTGCCGACCAGACCGGCAGCCAGGAGACGCCCCCGTGATCGACTTCAACAACTTCAGGATCATGCACCCGCACGGCAAGGACTGGGCCGAGATGCGCCCCCGCGAGCACCACGATCCCAGCGATCACGACCCGGAGCGGGCGTGGGAGCACGGCGCCAGGATCTTCAAGTGCGCCACCTGCGACGAGGAGATCCGCATTGAGCCTCGTGACGCGAGCGCGCCCGAAGGTTGACATGCTCCGGCCAATCCCGTTAGCTGACGGCTCGTCATGGAACTGATCGCCTCCCTGGCCGGCCTCGTGTGCCTGGCCCTCGTGCTCTGGGACGTCTTCGAGACGATCGTGGTCCCCCGCCCGACGCCGAGCCGGCTGAGGCTCGCCCGCTACCTCGTCGGGCCGACCTGGCGCGCGTGGCGCGCGGTCGGGATGCGGGCCAAGACCGGCCTCGCCCGGGACCAGTTCTTCGGCACGTACGCGCCCGCGATCGTCGTCCTGCTCCTCGTCTCCTGGCTCACGCTGCTCGTCGTCGGCTACGGCCTCGTCCTCTACGGTGTCCGCGGCGAGCTCCGTCCGCCGCCGGCCGACCCGATCTCGGCGATCTTCCTGGCGGGCACCTCCGTCCTGACGCTCGGCTCGGCCGACGTCTCGATCGCTGGCCCGATGGCGGGGCTCGTCACGCTCCTCGCCGGTGCCACCGGGCTCGGGGTGGTCGCGCTCGCGATCACGTTCATCTTCTCGCTCTACGGGTCATACCAGCGGCGGGAGATCCTCGTCGTCATGCTCGGGGCGCGGGCGAAGGCGCCGCCTTCAGCGGTGACCCTCCTCGAGGCGTATGCCAAGCTCGATCTCGTTTCGGAGCTGCCGGCGCTGTTCGCCGACTGGGAGCGCTGGTCGGCCGAGGTCCTCGACTCCCACGTCGCCTACCCGATCCTGTGCTACTTCCGCTCGAGCCACGACAACGCCTCGTGGATCAGCGCGATCGGCGCGGTGCTCGACGCGGCCTGCCTCGTGCTGACGACGATCCGCGGCGTGCCGCATGGCTCGGCCAAGCTCGCGACGCGCGTCGGGAGCCACCTCGTCGAGGACATCAGCAACTACTTCGGGCTGGTGGGCGACGGCGCGACGGTCGATCGGACGGCGTTCGACGACGCGTACCGTCGTCTCGCGGCCGCGGGCTACGCGCTCGAGGAGCCCGACGCCGCGTGGCGCGGGTTCGAGCGCGTCAGGTCCACGTACGCCGGCCGGCTCGTCGCCCTCGCGACGTACTGGGCCACGCCCGCTCCGCTCTGGCTCCGCGAGCGGGCCCCGACGATCTCGCCGATCCACCAGGAGGCCGACGAGGCCCCCGTCGAGGCGCCCGCGGAGGTGAGCGCGACGCGCTGACCTGTGCGGCGGGCCACGGAAGCCTCTCTCGCGGCCGTGAAGCCGGGGGATATTGAGGTGTTGTGGCCCGAGAGGCCGGCCTGGTGGGCCAGCCTCCCGGAGCGACCTGCTCAGGCCTCGCTGTACAGGTAGAACTCGTACGGGTGCGGCCGGAGCGCGACCTCCTTGGCGCCCGCTCGCCGGAAGGCGAGGTGGGCCTCGACGACGTCGGGGGTGAAGACGTCGCCGCGGTAGAGGAACTCCTGGTCGGCCTCGAGCGCGTCGAGCGCCTCCTCGAGCGATCCGGGGGTGCCGGCGATGCCGCGCTTCTCCTCCTCGGGCAGCTCGTAGATGTCCTTGTCCACGGGCGCCGGCGGCTCGATCTCGTTGATGATGCCGTCGAGGCCGGCGAGCAGCTGCGCCGAGAACGACAGGTACGGGTTGCAGGTCGGGTCGGGTGAGCGGAACTCGAGCCGGCGAGCCTCGGGCGTCGTGAAATACGTCGGGATGCGGATGCACGCCGACCGGTTGCGTTGCGAGTAGACGAGGTTGATCGGGGCCTCGTAGCCGGGCACGAGGCGGCGGTACGAGTTCGTCGTCGGGGCGGCAAAGCCGAGGACGGCCTTGGCGTGCCTCAGGAGGCCGCCGATGTAATGCCGAGCCGTCTCGGACAGAAGCGCGTACCCCTCCTGGTCGTAGAAGAGGTTCGTCCCGTCACGCCAGAGGCTCTGGTGCGTGTGCATCCCCGAGCCGTTGTCGCCGAACAGCGGCTTGGGCATGAACGTGACGACGTGGCCGGCCTCCGCTGCCGTCTGGCGGACGATGTACTTGTACTTGAGCACCTTGTCGGCGGTGTTCACGAGCGTCCCGTAGCGGATGTCGATCTCCGCCTGGCCGGGTCCACCCACCTCGTGGTGCTGGACCTCGACGTCGATCCCGGCGGCCTGGAGGTTGAGCACCATCTGCGAGCGCAGGTCCTGGAACTTGTCCAGCGGCGGGACGGGGAAGTAGCCCTCTTTCGGCCGCGGACGGTGGGCGAGGTTCGGCGTGGTGTTGCGATCCGAGTTCCAGATCCCCTCCTGCGAGTCGATCTCGTAGAACCCGCGGTGGCCGGCCTGCCCGAAGCGAAGCGAGTCGAAGATGTAGAACTCGATCTCCGGCCCCCAGAACGAGGTCGTGGCGATCCCGCTCTCGGCGAGGAAGCGCTCCGCCTTGCGGGCGACGTAGCGCGGGTCGCGGCTGTAGGGCTTGCGCGTACCCGGCTCCGCGACGTCACAGGTGATGACGAGCGTCGGCACCCCGAGCGTCGGATCGACGTACGCGGTCGTCGGGTCCGGCATGAGGAGCATGTCGCTCTCGTGGATGTGCTGGAACCCGCGGATGCTCGACCCGTCGAAGCCGATCCCGTCGATGAACAGGTTCTCGGAGAGCTCCTTGATCGGGATCGAGAAGTGCTGCGCCTGGCCGGGCAAGTCGACGAACCGCAGGTCGACGATGAGCGTGCCCGCCTCGCGGGCGAGCGAGATGACGTCGGCCACGGTGGTCGTGGGCTCTGCGACTCCGGACGGGATGCGCTCGATCGTGGTCATGCGTGGGGGCACCTCCACCTGGTCAAATGGTGCGGCCAGCATGACCGGGCCAGGGGGGTCGGGACGAGGGGGCATCGGTGCCGGTCCGGTTGCGCGGCGGTGCCGATTCGGTCGCGCGCCGGAGGCGGGCGGGGCGCCGCCCTGGCGGCGGTCAGGCCTGGATCGGCGACGCGGACCGGATGGCGTCGAGGACGAGCGGGTTCTCGAGGGCCGACACGTCGCCGGGATCGATCCCGAGGTACGCCGCCCTCGCCACCCGCCGCATGACCTTGCCGCTGCGCGTCTTCGGGAGCGCGGGGACGATCTCGACGGTCTCCGGCCGGAGCGCCTTGCCGAGGTCCGCGACGACCCGACTGGCGATCGCCCCCCGGAGCTCCGGGGAGTCCGTCTCGCCCGGTCGGAGGACACAGAACACGACGATCGTCTCGCCCTTCACGTCGTGGGGCACGCCGATCGCCGCGGCCTCGAGCACCGAGGGGTGGGCGACCGCGGTCCGACGCGCTTGCCGGCGACCTTGAGCGTGTCGTCGGAGCGTCCCTGGATGTACCAGAAGCCGTCCTCGTCGACGAGCGCCCAGTCACCGTGCACCCACGTGCCGGGGAACCGCCGCCAGTAGCTGTCGAGGTAGCGCTCCCGGTCGCCCCAGAAGCCGCGCGTCATCCCCGGCAGCGGCTGGCGGATCGCCAGCTCGCCGACGCTCCCGCGCAGGCTCGCCCCGTCGGGGCCGATCACGTCGGCTGCCGTCCCGACGCTCGGTCCGGCGAACGAGCAGGGCTTGATCGGGGAGAGGAGGTTGCCGGCGACGATGCCGCCGCTGACCTCGGTGCCGCCGCTGTAGTTGACGATCGGGCAGCGTCCCTCGCCCACCTCGCGGAAGAACCACCACCATGGGTCGGGGTTCCACGGCTCGCCGGTCGAGCCGAGGACACGGAGACTCGACCGATCGTGGCTTCGGACGGGCTCCGTTCCGTGGGCCATGAGCGAACGGATGACGGTCGGGGACAGGCCGAGGTGCGTGACGCGATGGCGCTCGACGATGTCCCACAGGCGATCGGGGCCGGGGGCATCGGGCACGCCCTCGTACAGGACGAGGCCGGCGCCGAGCAGCAACGCTCCCGAGATCGCCCAGGGCCCCATCATCCAGCCGAGGTCGGTGAACCAGAACAGCGTGTCGCCGTGACCGAGGTCGAAATCGTGGGCGAGGTCCTGGGCGCCCTTGATCGGGAACCCGCCGTGGACGTGGACGGCACCCTTCGGACGACCGGTCGTCCCGGACGTGTAGATGATCATGTACGGCGTCTCGGGATCGGTCTCCGGCGCGTCGGCGAGCGGCGTGACGGCCGGATCGGCCAGCGCCTCCTCCCACCACGCGTCGCGACCCGGCACCCACGGCAGCGGGTCGGCCCGCGCGCCGAGGCGCCGGACGACGAGCACCTCGCGGACCTCCGGCGCCTCGGCCGCGGCGGCATCTGCTGTCTCCTTCAGCCGGACGACCGACCCCCTCCGCAGGAAGCCGTCGGCGGTGATGAGCACGGTCGCGCCACAGTCCCGGAGCCGGGCGGCGACCGCGGGCGCGCCGTAGCCCGAGAAGATCGGTGTGTAGATCGCGCCGATCCTGCCGAGCGCGAGGACGGCGATCGGGGTCTCGATGAGCATCGGCAGGAAGATGCCGACCCGGTCGCCGTGCCCGACGCCGTGCGCGACGAGCATGCCTGCGGCACGGTCGACGGCCGCCTTGAGGTCGGCGTTCGTCAACCGGCGGATCGGGCCGTCCTCGCCTTCCCAGGCGATCGCCAGGCCGGCCGGGTCCCGCGCGGCTCGGACGTCGATGGCCGCTGCCGCGTAGTTGAACTGGCCGCCCGACCACCAGCGCGCCCATTCGACGCCGCCCGAGACGTCGAGCACCTCGCGCGGCCGGCGCTGCCACGGGATCGCGAGATCGTCGGCCGCGGCGCCCCAGAACCACGCGGGGTCGTGCTCGGCGCGCGCCTGCAGGTCGTCGAGCGTCGGCTCGCGCATTGAGCGGAGGAAGCCGGCCAGCCGGCTCTCGGCCAGGTCGCGCGGCGTTGGTCGCCACCCACGACGTCCCGACAGAGCCCCCGCTCGCCGTTCCCGATGCGGAGCGGTCGCGATCAGCCATGATCGAAGCCTACCCGCTCGCCGGGTCGGCCGCCCTCCTGGCGTGGTGTGTCCTTGCCGGCGAGGCGTCCAAGGCCCGACGATGACCTCGGCCGATACATGACAGGCTGATGGCATATCCGCGCGCGATGCTGGGCCCGGCTGGAGCGGAGGAGGACACCGTGACGGACACCTTGACCGACCTGGCGGCGCTCGACAGCTGGATCGATCGCTACGAGCGAGCCTGGCGGAGCAACGACGCCGGGCAGGTCGCCGACCTGTTCACCGAGGACGCCGTCTATCGGTGGCGCCCCTGGGAGGACGGCGCGGTCGGTCGCGACGCGATCGTCGAGGGCTGGCTCGCCCAGCCGGACGACCCGTCGACCTGGGCGATGGAGTGCGACTCGCTCGCCGTCGAGGGCGACCTCGGGGTCGCCAGGTGCATCGTGCGCTACGCCGCGACGAGGGATCGCCCGGCGCGGACGTACCACGACCTGTGGCTCGTCCGCCTGACGGGCGACGGCCGGTGCCGGGAGTTCACCGAGCACTTCATGGAGGAGCCCGCCGCGACGGGCTAGGGCACCTCGCGCGGGCTCGCCGGGTCCGACGTGCGGAGCGCGAGCCTACGCGGCAACCGGCTCCGGCTCCGGCCGGCGGACGATCCGGACCGCCACGGTTGAGACGGCGATCGACAGCGCGACCGCTGCGAGGATCGCCGCATGGACGTCCGTGCCGATTGCATGGGCCGCGAGTGCCACGGATGCGAGCACGAACCCGAACTCGCCGAGCTGCCCGAGGCCGACCGCGAGCTGGACGCGATGGACTGCGAGGTTCGCGAGGCTGGCGAGCACGTACGTGACGAGGACCTTGCCGACGAGGACCGAGGCGAGGAGGAGACCGAGACCGAGCCAGGGCAGGCCGGCCGCCAGCGCCGTCGGGTCGATGAGCGTCCCGATCGCGACGAAGAACAGGACGGCGAACAGGTCGCGGAAGGGGAGCAGCCGGCGGCGCGCCTCGGCCGCATCGGGGCTCTCGGCGATCGCCAGGCCGGACACGAACGCGGCGAGCGCGAGCGGCACGCCGAAGGCGACCGACCCGATGCCGGCTACGGCCAGGCCCGTCGCGACGGAGACGATGAGGAACAGGTCGTGCTGGTCGCGCAGCGCCACGAGCACGCGCGGCAGCGCCCATGCGACGGCCCCCGCGAGGACCGCGAACGCGACGAGTCCCGCGATCGCCACGACTGGTGATCGGTCCGAGCCGCCGCCGAGCGCGAGGACGACCGCCGCCAGCGCGACGCCCGTCACGTCCTGCAGCACGCTCCAGCCGAGGAGCGCGCGATCGGTCGCCGGGTCGGTCGTGCGCCGGCGGCTCCGGGTGATGTTGACGATGACGACGCCCGACGACAGCGCGACGGCAAGGCCGATGATCGCGGCCCCGAACCAGTCGAGGCCCGCGACGCGCGCGGCGCCGCCGGCGATCGCCGTCGTGATGACGACCTGGAGGGGAGCGGCCCACAGGAGGCCCACCTGCTCGCGGCGCAGGCGTAGCAGGTCGACCTCGATGCCGACCTCGAACAGGAGCACGACGACGCCGAAGTCCGCGAGGAGCTGGATCTGCTCGCGATGGGCGACGTATCCCGGCGTGAACGGGGAGATGAGGAGCCCGACGGCGAGGTAGCCGACGACCGCGGGCACGCCGGCGAAGCGCGCCAGCCACCCGGCACCGGCCGCGACGAGCAGGACCGCGCCGATCTCGAGGATCGCGGGCGCCGTATGCTCCATCGGGCGAGTGTAGAGAACTCGTGAGCACGGCTGCGACGAGGGTCATGGCGAGGTTCGACTTCGGCCGCATCGAGATCCTCACGTTCGATTGCTACGGGACGCTCATCGACTGGGAGGCGGGGATCGCCGCCGGCTTTCGGAAGGCGTTCGGCAGCCGGTCGGACAGACCGCCGGACGAGGCCGTGCTCGAGGCGTACGCGCGCCACGAGGCGCGGGCCGAGAAGCCTCCGTACCTGCGCTACCGGGACGTCGCCGGCCGCTCGTTCGCCGCCGCATGTCGCGAGTTCGGTGTCGAGCCGGGCATCCACGAGGTGCGCGCGTTCGGCGAGTCCGTCGGAGACTGGCCGGCGTTCACGGACTCGGCGGCCGCGCTCGCGCGGCTCGCCGGCCGCTTCCGGCTCGGCGTCATCACGAACTGCGACGACGACCTCTTCGCGCGCTCGGAGGCACGCCTGGGCGCGCGCTTCACGTGGGTGGTGACCGCCGAGCAGGTGGGCAGCTACAAGCCGGACCCGCGCAACTTCTGGGCCGCGATCGAGCGCATCGGGGCCCCGACCGACCGGATCCTCCACGTTGCCCAGAGCCTCTACCACGATCACGTGCCCGCCCGCCGGCTGGGCCTCGCCACGGCCTGGATCGATCGACGGAGCGGTCGCCCGGGGTTCGGCGCCACACCACCCGCGGAGGCGACGCCTGATCTCACGTCGCACGACATGGCGACGTTCGCCGAGGTCGCCCTCGCCTAGGTGCGCCGGCCGAGGGCCCTGACCGGCTCGGCTACGCGTCGACGGCGTCCTCGTCGGCCGGAGCGCGATCGTCGGTCGCCGGGATGAGCGTCACCTCGCTGAAGCCGAGGCGGACCCGGCCGTGGCGCTCGATGAGGGTCAGCCGCTCGTTGCCGGTCACGTCGGCGCGGAGCTCGCGACCGCCGACGTCGACCCGCAGCTGCGCGGTCGCACCTTCGAAGATCAGGCGGTCGATGACGCCCTCGACGACGTTGTCGTACTCGCCCTCCGCACCATCCGTCACGACCGCCACGTTCTCCGGGCGGATGTAGCCGACGACCGCCTGGCCGACGGACAGGCCCCGCCGCGCCCGGCTGCGGAGGGTGAGGCCGTCGGCGACGAAGGTCACGAACGGCTCGTCGCCCGTGCCGTCGACGCCGGTGACCTTCCCGCGCAGGCCGTTGTTCGCCCCGATGAACTCGGCGACGAAGGACGTCTCGGGATGGAGGTAGATGTCGGTCTGCGTCCCGATCTGCTCGATCCGACCGGCATTCATCACGACGATCCGATCGGAGATCGCGAACGCCTCGGACTGGTCGTGCGTGACGTAGATGGCGGTCTTGCGGGTCTTGCGCTGGAGGTCGAGGATCGAGTATTTGAGCGTGTCCCGCAGGTTCCGATCGAGCGCGGACAACGGCTCGTCGAACAGGAGCACCGTCGGGTCCGTGGCAAGGACCCGGGCCAGCGCGACCCGCTGCTGCTGGCCGCCCGAGAGCTGGGCCGGCAGGCGCGCGCCGTAGCCGGTCAGCTCGACGAGGGTGAGCATCTCGTCGACGCGCGCCCGGATCGCGTCTTTCTGCGCGCCCTTCACGGACAGGCCGAATCCGACGTTGTCGGCGACCGACAGGTGCGGGAAGAGCGCGGGCGTCTGGAACACGAAGCCGATGTTCCGCTTCCGCGGCGGCAGTGACGTGACGTCGCGATCGTCGAAGCTGATCCGCCCGCTGGTGGGCTCGATGAGCCCGGCGACCATTCGCAGGGTGGTCGTCTTCCCGCAACCGGATGGACCGAGCAGCGTCACGAACTCGCCGTCGGCGACGGTGAGGTCGAAGCGGTCGACCGCAAGCGTCGAGCCGTAGTGCTTCGTGATGGCGTCGAAGCGGACGGTCGCCAGCAGGGCGCCTCGATCGCCGGCGTCATCGGATCCGGCGCACTCTGACCGCCATCAGATGAGGTACGTGCCCTTGAAGTAGCGCGTGCCGAACACCCGGAAGAAGAGGAGGACCGAGCCGAACGAGATGAGCTGCATGACCACGGCCAGCGCCGCGGTCGTCGGCAGGAGGCCCGCCGTCCGCACGAGATTGAAGATGCGCAGCGGCGCCGTCGTGATGCCGACCGGGTGGACGAAGAGCGTCACGAGGTACTCGTTGAACACGATGATGAACGCGAGCATGAGCCCCGCGCTCACGCCCGGGCCGATGAGCGGGAAGACGACCCGCCAGTACGTCTGCCAGCGGGTCGCGCCGAGACACTCGGCCGCCTCCTCGAACACGAGCGGCAGGTCCTTCAGGGCGACGACGATCGGAGTCAGCATG
>VBHW01000144.1:331-3916 GCA_005881055.1 Chloroflexota bacterium | reverse complement strand
TAGATCTGGGCGCCCTTGGCATCGCGCATGAGCCGCTCGATGCCCGTCTCGCGCGAGTAGCCGCTGCCGCCGAAGAGCTGCACGGCGTCCGTCGCAACCCGCATCGCGGCGTCCGAGGCCGTCCACTTCGCGAGCGATGACATCTCGGCGATCGGCTCGCCGCGGTCCTTGGCGGCCGCCGCCGTCCGGGTCAACGCCCGCGCGGCCTCGACCTGCTGGGCCATCTCGGCGATCATGAACCGCAGGCCCTGCTGGTCGGCCAGGTGCTTGCCGAAGGCGCGGCGCTGCTGGACATAGGCGGCGGCCTGCTCGAGCGCCGACTGGGCGAGGCCAACGCACGCGGCGGCGATCGAGATCCGGCCCTCCGCGAGCGCCGACAGGGCGATCTTGTACCCACGCCCCTCGGCTCCCAGGCGATTCGCGACGGGAACGATCGCCCCATCGAACACGAGCTCGGCGGCCGGGCAGGAGCGGATGCCCATCTTGTGCTCGAGCGATCCGAAGCGGAACCCGGGCGTGTCCTTCTCGACGAGGAATGCCGTGATCGCCTTCGAGCCGCGCGCCGGGTCGAGCGTGGCGAAGACGAGGTACCGATCGGCCTCCGGGGCGTTCGAGATCCAGATCTTCGTCCCCTCGAGGCGGTAGCCGGCGACCCGGTCCAGCGGTGCGTCGGCGGCCAACTCGTGGCCGGCCTCGTCGACCCGCGTCGCGCGCGTCCGGATCGCGGCCGCGTCGGATCCGGCGTGCGGCTCCGTGAGCGCAAAGGCGCCGAGGGCCTCCCCGCTCTGCATCGGCCGCAGCCAGCGCTCGCGCTGCTCGCGGGATCCCCACGTGACGACCGGGTACTGGGAGAGGATGTGGACCGACAGGCAGACCGCCGACGACATGTCGGCCCGGGCCACCTCCTCCATGACGAGCGACCAGCCCACGTACGAGAAGCCGGCGCCCCCGACGTCCTCGGCGAACGGCGCCGCGGTCAGGCCCAGGTCGCCCATCCGCCGGAAGATCGCCCGATCGAACGTCTCGCGCTCGTCGCGCTCCGCCGCGCCGGGAGCGAGCTCGCGCTGCGCGAAGTCCCGCGCGGTTGCCTGGAGAAGGCGCTCCTCCTCGGTCAGCGGCCAGCTCAGGTGTGCGCCTCCTGCGGGAACGGTGGTCGCCGGTCGGGCCGCGTGCGGGGCCGGGCGTAGGATACGCCCGTGGGAGAGCGTGAGGGTGGGCACGGCACTTCGACCGGACCCGCCATCGACCCCGCGGGCCGCGGTCGCCCACGAGGGGAACGGCAAGGCCGGCCGGCCCGTACGGATCGAGCCCTCCTCGACCAGCCGCACGTCGCCGCCAAGTCGCTCGAGCTCCAGCGCCGGTTCGTCGACAACCTCGGTGCCCTCCAGGCCCTGACCGGCGGAGGCGAGGCGGCTTCGGGCTTCGAACGGCTGGCGGAGTCGATCGTCGGGCTCGTGGTGGCGAGCCTGGAGGCGGTCGGCGGCTGCTACGGCGCGATCTCGACGAGCGGCAGGTTCACGATCAGCGCCGGCACGAACATGGCGCCCGAGATGGTCTCGCTCGCGGAGAGCGCACCGTCGGCCGCCTCCCTGGCCGCGTTCCGCCGGCTCCGGGAAGCCGGCGGCCCGTTCATCCAGGCGTTCGCCGACGAGACCGACCGCCGGCTCATCGGAGTCGCGCGGAGCCTCGGCTACAGCTCGTACGCGGTCCTGCCGATCCGCCTCGACGACCGGCTCGACGCAGTCATCGTCGCGTATTTCGATCGACCGGTGGACGAGCTCGCGATCGAGCAGGGGACGCTCGACGCGATCGATCGGGTGGCGACGATCTCTGTCGCCAACTTCCGCCTGCGCGAACGGCTCCTTGCGTCCGAGGAGCGGTATCGGACCCTCTTCGAGGAATCACCAGAGGCGTACGTCTTCCTCGACAACGCCGGACTCATCGTCGAGGCGAACGCCGCCGCGGAGCGGCTCTTCGGGACGGAACACGATGGCCTCGCCGGTATGTCGCTCGAAGCGATCCACGAGGCGGCCCCTGGCTCGGTCGCGGCGATCCCGGGCGGCAGGGATGCGGCCGCTGAGGTCGACGAAGCCGACGGAGCCGATGGATCGGACGGGCGGGCCACCAGGGGCACCGGCCGTCGAGCCGACCGCACGGCGTTCCCGGACGAGGTCTCGGTCTCCCGCGTGACGATCCGCGGGGCTGCCCGCCGCCTGGTGCGTGTACGCGACCTCACCGACCAGGAGAGGTTCCAGCAGGAGCTCGTCCAGGCGCAGAAGATGGAGGCGATCGGCATGCTCGTCTCCGGCGTCGCCCACGAGCTGAACAACCCTCTCGCGGCGATCATCGGGTTCAGCACGCTTCTCCGGCGCGACGAGCGCCTGCCGCAGGACATGCGACACGACGCCGAGATCCTGCTCCAGGAGGCCGACCGGACCCAGCGGATCGTACGCAGCCTCCTGGACTTCGCCCGCCAGCGCGCTCCGGAGCGGCACCGCACGTCGGTCCGGGCACTCGTGGACAGCGTGCTCCGGCTCCAGTCGTACAGCATCGGCGCGGGCCACATCGAGATGCGTGTCGCGATCCCTCCCGACCTGCCGACGATCGACGTCGACCGCGGGCAGATCCAGCAGGTCCTCCTGAACCTCACGCAGAACGCGATCCAGGCGATCCGCGGGGACGGCCCGCGCGGATGGATCGAGGTCGCGGCGAGCGCCGAGGTCGACAGGGACGGGCGCCCCGCGGTGCGCCTGCGGATCACCGATTCGGGCCCCGGGATCCAGCCCACCGTGCGTCCCCGGGTGTTCCTGCCGTTCTTCACGACGAAGCCGCCCGGCGAGGGCACCGGGCTCGGCCTGTCGGTGTCGTTCGGCATCGTGGCCGCCCACGGAGGGAGGCTGTGGTTCGAGCCGGGACCGGACGACCAGGGGGCGTCCTTCATCGTGGAGCTCCCGCTCGACGGCCTGCCCGCGCGTCCTGCCGGCGAGGCGGCCAGCGAGGGAGGCGCCGCCCCGTCAGGGCGGTCGTCCGAGCGAGGTCCACGCCGCTCCCCTGTACCGACGGCGGAATCCAGCCGCGCCGGAACCACGGCCGAACCACGGTCGCGCATCCTCGTCCTCGACGATGAGCCGAGCATCGCCGCGTTCCTCCGCAAGGCGCTCGGCATCGCCGGATTCGAGCCTGTCGTCGCCGGCTCCGGTCGCGACGCCGTGGCAGCCGTCGGTCGCGAGCGCATCGACGCCGTCCTCTGCGACCACCGCATGTCGGGGATGAGCGGGACGCAGGTCTACGCCGCGATCACCGCCGTCCGGCCGGAGCTCGGCTCGCGGTTCGTGTTCATGAGCGGGGACGTCCTGAACCCCGAGCTCCAGGCGTTCGCCGGGGAGCGGGGCGTCTTCCTGCTCGCGAAGCCCTTCGACGTCGACACGGTCAACCGCACGATCCGCGACGTGCTCGCGCGGAACGGCTCTCCGGCCGTGCCGGGCGCGCCTGATCCTCAGCCTGGGTAGCGGTAGAACCCCTCGCCGCTCTTCTCGCCGAGCTTCCCGGCGGCGACCAGCTCCTCGAGGACGCGGGGCGGCCGGA
>VBHW01000144.1:0-285 GCA_005881055.1 Chloroflexota bacterium | reverse complement strand
GAGCCGCAGCGGGCCCATCGGATGGTTGAGCCCGATGCGGGCGCCCGTGTCGATGTCCGACGCCGTGCCGAGGCCCTCCTCGTAGGCGCGCATCGCCTCGACGAGGAACGGCATGAGGATGCGGTTCACGATGAACCCCGGCCGGTCGGCCGAGACGATGACCTGCTTGCCCATGCGCTCCGAAAGAGCGCGCACGGCCGTCGCGGTCGCGTCGTCCGTCGCTTCCCCCCGGATGAGCTCGACGAGGGGCATGACCGGCACGGGGCTGAAGAAGTGCATGCCGAC
>VBHW01000143.1 GCA_005881055.1 Chloroflexota bacterium | reverse complement strand
GTCAGAGGCCTCGCAGCAAGACATCGTTCCCCCGGCGGTGTGGTTTCGGCGAGGCCTCACCTCTTGCCCTGCACGTCACGCCGTGGGGCGCGTCCCGCGCGGAGGCGCTCGAGAGGCGCCCGCCTATACTCCGCGCCATGGCGCTCCCCAGGCAGACGACCCTCGATCCGCGCGCCCGCGCGCCGCGCGCGTCCCGGGCTCTGGTGGTCTCCGCGCTCGCCATCGGGGTCGCGATCGCCCTCGCCGTTGCCGCTCTCTGGTCAGCATCCACGCCGGTCCATGGCGCCACCCGCGACACCGTCTCGATCCTGTCCGGTGAACCGACGTCGTACGACCCGGCCGCGCAGGGCGACCTGGGGACGGCCTCGATCACGGCACAGATCTACGAGGGCCTGACCGCGCTCGACCCCGGCCTCGTCGTCCGGCCGGCCCTCGCCCAATCGTGGGACGTGACCGACGGCGGCCGCCGCGTCGTCTTCCACCTCCGCCCCGGCCTCACGTTCTCGGACGGCACGCCACTCGGAGCCGCCGACGTCGTGCGGAGCTGGCTGCGGCTCATCGATCCGACGCGGCCGTCGCCGCTCGCCTCGCTCCTCGTCGATGTCGACGGGGCGCCGGCCTATCTCGCCGGGCGGTCGCGGGATCCCGCGTCTGTGGGCCTCACCGCGAACGGCGGCGACGTGGACGTTCGGCTCAGCCACCCGGAGGCGGAGTTCGTCACCGTCGTGTCCGGTCCATCGTTCGGGATCGTGCCCCCGGGTGGTGCTCCCGACGGGCGGATCGGCAGCGCCGGGTACGTCGTCACGGATACCTCGTCGACCGACATCACGCTGCGCGCGAACGACCGGTACTGGGCCGGCAAGCCGGCCATCGGCACGATCCGCCTCGTCACGTCCCTCGCCGGGCGCAGCCCGGTCGACGTCTTCACTGAGGGGAGCCTCGACTACTCCGGCATCGGTGACTTCGACGCGTCGTGGATCGCCTACGACCCGGACCTCGGGCCCCAGCTGCGGGAGGTGCCGTCGCTCTCGGTCGAATATCTCGGCTTCGACGTGCGCAAGAAGCCCTTCGACGACGTCCGCGTCCGCCGGGCGTTCGCCCTCGCGGTCGACTGGCCGCGGCTCGTCCAGCTCGAATCGAGCGGCACCGACACCCCGGCCACGAGCATGGTCCCGCCGGGGATCCCTGGGCGATCGGACAGGGACTTCGGCATCCGGGCGGATGTCGGGCAGGCTCGCCAGCTGCTCGCCGATGCCGGCTTCCCCGGCGGGCGCGGCTTCCCCGACGTGACGTACATGTCGGGTGGGACGGGCATCGACGAAGGCATCGTCCGCCAGCTCCGCGACAACCTCGGGATCACGATCCACTACGAGACGATGGACTTCACGTCGTACTTCGCGCGCCTGGCCCAGGATCCTCCGGCCATCTGGTCGCTCGGCTGGACGGCCGACTATCCGGGCCCGAACGACTTCCTCGGCGTGCTCCTCGGGACCGGCGCGTCGAACAACTACGGCCACTGGAGCTCCCCGGAGTTCGACAAGGCGATCGCCGACGCGGGCGCGGCAGAGGACCCGGCGGTCGCCGAAGCCGCGTACGACCGGGCCGCGGCAGCCGTCCAGCGGGACGTGCCGGTCGTGCCGATGTCATACGGGACGGGCTGGGCGCTCTCGCGCAAGGGCCTGCTCGGGGCCACGCAGAACGGGCTCGGCTTCCTGCGACTCGCCGGGCTCGCGTGGGCGCCGTGATGAGGCGCCTCTTCGCCGGCGTCGTCCTGTGGGCCATGGCGGCGCTCCCAGGCCTCGCGGCGCTGCCGGGCCTCGGAGTGCAGCCCGTGCTCGGTGCGAGCACAACGTTCCAGGGGCCGACCGCCAAGGCGTCCTTCGGCCAGTCGATCGTCTTCGAGCAGCGCGTCGACCTGCGGACGTCGCCCGACCGCGTCGAGGTTCTCATCGACTTCCCCGCAGCGATCGGCCCGGAGGTCAGCGAGGTGCCGGCCCCGAGTGGCGCCGGGGTCCAGACCCTGCGCTTCAGCCTCGAGCTCGCCGACGGGCACATCTCGCCGAACACGCGCCTCCGGGCGCGCTGGCGGCTGACGTTCGGCGACGCCACGGAGGTCGGCCCGGCGGTCTCGGTCCTGTATGCCGACACGCGGTTCGATTGGCGGACCCGCGTTGGCGACCTCGTCCGGATCCACTGGTACGAAGGCGATGCGGCCTTCGGTCGGCGAGCGCTCAACATCGCCGAGGCGGGGGTCAAGAAGGCCGAGGATACGTTCGGCGTGACCGAGACCGAGCCGATCGACTTCTTCGTCTACGCGTCTCAGGCGCCGTTCTACGACGCCCTCGGCCCAGGCACCCGCGAGAACGTCGGCGGCCAGGCACAGGCGGACATCCGGACGATGTTCGCGCTCATCACACCTGACCAGATCGACGACGCGTGGGTGGGCACGGTCCTCCCGCACGAGCTCACCCACCTCGTCTTCAACACCGCGGTGCGCAACCCGTACCACTTCCCGCCGCGGTGGCTGAACGAGGGCCTCGCGGTGTACCTCTCCGTCGGGTACGGGGTCGACGATCGCGCGCTCGTCCATGGCGCGGCGGTCGACGGCGCGGTCATGCCGCTCGAGTCCCTGACCGGGCAGTTCCCGACGAGCCGCGACCGCTTCTTCCTCGCCTATTCGGAGAGCGTCTCGGCGGTGGACTACCTCGTCCGCACGTATGGTCGCCCGGCGCTCGTGAAGCTCGTCCGGTCGTACGCCGACGGGGTCACCGATGACGAGGCCTTCAAGTCCGCCCTCGGGGTCGATGCGGAGGCCTTCGGCGCGGTGTGGCTCAAGGAGGTCGGAGCCGACAGCCCGACGCGCTTCGGCCCACAGTCCGCGCCGGCAGGGCCCGTGCCGCCGGGCTGGATCGCGGAGCCGTCCGGAGCCCCTGGCAGCGCGCCGCCGGCCGTCGGGTCGGCGCCCGCCTCGCAGCCGGCAGGGGAGGGCGGCGGGACGACGTCATCGCGCCCGGTCGTCGGCATCGACGGCCTCCTCGCGGCCGTGCTCGGCGGAGTGGCCCTCGGGATCGTGGTGGTCGGCGTCGCGCTCGTCCTCAGGTCCCGCCGAGCGACCCCGTGAACGAGTACCCGGCACCGCCGCGCCGCTACCGGCAGGCCTCGGTGGCCGGGCGCTGGTTCGGCATCGCGTCGTGGCAGCTCACGCTCGGCCTCGCCCTCCTCGCGCTCGGCTTCCTCGTCGCCGCACAGCTCCAGTCGGAGACGCCTCGCACGAGCTACACGAGCCAGGAGCGGCAGCCGCTCGTCACGACGGCCCTCGGCCTCCAGGCGCAGCAGGAACAGCTCAAGGGTCGGATTCTCGACCTGCGCGCCCAGATCCAGGCGCTCGAGGGGCGCAGCCAGGGCAGCCAGGCGGTCGTCCAGCAGCTCAACGGACAGCTCCAGGCCGCGCGCATCGCCGGCGGGCTCACCGGCCTGCGCGGGACCGGGCTCGTCGTCATGCTCGCGGACTCGACGAACGCGATCCCGGCCGGCGCGAACGACAGCGACTACCGGGTGAGCGCGGCGGACATTCGGACCGTCGTCCAGGAGCTCTGGCTGGCGGGCGCGGAGGCCGTCGCGGTCAACGGCGAGCGGATGATCGGCTCGACGGCGATCCTCGACATCGGCGGAACGGTCCTCGTGAACTCGGCGTACCTCGCGCCGCCGTACCAGGTCAGCGCGATCGGCCCGCCGGACCTGTACACCGAGCTGTCGGTCGCGCCCGAGTTCACGGCGTTCGTCCAGGCGCGTGCCCAGGCGTTCGGGATCGGCATCTCCTTCGCTCAGCCCGCCGAGGTCAGCGTCCCGGCGTTCGCCGGATCGCTCAACCTCCGCTATGCCCGGCCGGAGGTGCCCGGCCCGTCGAGCGCGCCATGAGGGCGCCGGCGTCGAGCCGCTCGCTGCGCGGCCCGCGCAACCAGCTGACGGTCGCCACGGTGGCGCTCGTGCTCGGAATCCTCGTCGTCGTCCAGATCCGGGCCCAATCTGCCGGGACCGGCCTCGACGCGCTGTCGGCACCCGAGCTCACGGTGCTCGTCGCGAACCTCAACACCCGCAACGACCAGCTCCGCGCGGAGATCGCGTCGACACAGTCCGAGCTCGACCAGCTCTCCGCCGCCCAGTCGCGCGGCGACACGTCGCTCGGCCAGCTCCAGGCGGACCTCGTCCGGGTCGAGGCGTGGGCGGGGTTGCGGCCGGTGATCGGCCCGGGCGTCGAGATCACCGTGAGCGGTCGCATCCCCGGCGCGGCCGTCGAGGACCTGATCAACGAGCTCCACAACGCGGGCGCCGAGGCGGTCGCGGTCGGCGGCATCCGTCTCGTGCCCGGGAGCGTGGTGGCCGGCGCGCCCGGCCAGCTCTCCGTCGCGGACACGCCGCTGACCGACCCGTTCCAGGTCGACGCGCTCGGCAGCTCGGCTGCCCTCACCGGGACGCTGACACGCGCCGGTGGGATGATCGCCCAGTTCCGTGCAACGTTCCCGGACGTGCAACTCACCGTCACGCCGGTCGACAGGATCTCGCTCCCGGCGACGAAGCGGAATCTCGTGCCGGGTCACGGCACGCCACGCCTCTGATACGCTGACCCGCCGAATGCGCGACCGACCCGTCCTCGAGCTCTACCTCG
>VBHW01000062.1 GCA_005881055.1 Chloroflexota bacterium | reverse complement strand
GCTCGTCGAGACCGAGCAGCCGGTCTGGGCCGCCGCCCCGGGCCAGGCAGCGGTCCTGTACGCGGGCGAGGTCGTCCTGGGCGGGGGTCGGATCGCCGCTCCGATTTCTTGAGCGCCAGCGCGTATCGATCGCGCGTTGAACGGCCCGCGATCCAACGGGCACTCGACCGCACGTCGACCGCCCGATCGGAACGTCGGTGGTTCAATCCAGCGCCGTTCGCCGTCGGATCCGTCGCTTTGGAACGCCGGCCGTTCCGATCGACACCGGCGTAGATCGGTTGGAACGCCGGCTGTTCATGCCTGAGGGCGTGGCCGTCGGCCATCCGCCTATACTCGCCGGCGATGGCCATCGGCCCGGCGCCCGTGCTCGCCCTCCTCGTCGGAACGCTCAACACCGCGCTGTTCGTGCTCGTGCGTGGCACCGCCGGCGGACAGCTGCCGCTCCTCTTCGTCGCCGCAGTCCTGGGCGCGTGGGCAGGAGATGCCCTCGGTGCCCGCCTGGGTGTCGACGTCCTGCGGATCGGCGACTTCCGGCTCCTGAGCGCGGTCGCGGTGGCCTGGATCGGCCTGGCACTCGTATCGGTCGTGGCGATCCTCGGTCCCTCGAGGCGCAGGCTCTAGGGCGGCCGCGTGAGCGATCGAGCGAAGCCCAGCGGCCCACATGATCCCTCCGCCGGCGAGTCGCCGCGGCTGACCATCTTCATGCGCGGCGTCACGATCGGCGCGCTCGTGGGCGCCGCGATCGCCGGCTCGGCGATCTGGGAACGGCGATTGAGGCGGCTCCGCGCCTCGCCGCCTGGCGGAGAGGTGTCGGGCGGAGCGTCGGCTCGGACGGACCCGGAGGCTCCGGCCCCGACTGCATGACCCCTTCGCGAAATGCCGCCCTGCCTGCCGCCACATCGGCCTGATCATTGCCGGACCTCGATGGGCGACGCGTGGGGCCGCAGCAGGACGCGGGCGCGCCGTTTGGGCGTCCGGGCATCGGTGTGGTCGATGTGATCGCCGATACCGCCCGTTCGGAGCACCCGTGGACGGCCTCCGGCCCGCGATTGGCGTCCGGTAATGGTGGCATCGATGTCGCGGCTTCTGGCGCCCGGCCATGCCGGTTGGCACCCGCCCGACCGGCACGCTCCCAGCTGTCCCCCGGCGCTTGACCCTCAGTCGCGCGTCCCGGCGCCCTGGTTCGTGACGGCGTAGAGGACGGCGATCCCGATGTAGAACGCGAGCGCCACGAGGGGCGCGACGACGGCGATCGGGATGGCAAGGGCGTAGACGGCCGGCCCGATCGATGCCCGCTTCAGCTCGGCGCGAGCGTAGGCCAGGTCGAACGGCGGCTCGAGGAGATCCGGATGACGGACGATGTGCCGCCACATGAGTCCCCAGGGCAGGGCCGTCCCCACCGACAGGAGCCCGTAGATCACCGCCGCCGTTGCGGCCGAGGGCCCGCCGGCGCCGACGTACTCGGCCAGGAGCGACGTCGGGAACGGGAGCGTCGCGACCCCGAGGAGGAGCAGCAGGTTGAGCCACTGCAGGCGGTTGTCGAAGCGGTTCACCCTGTCGACGAAGGCGCGGTGATTGAGCCAGATGATCCCGATCGTGAGGAAGGCCGCGAGATAGGCGAGGTAGGACGGCCAGCGCCCGCCGAGGGCGCCGACCAGGCTCCCCGCCGCCTGGACCTGGTCGGCGGTAGGCACCTTGAGGTCGAGGACGAGGAGCGTGATCGCGATCGCCATCACGCCGTCGCTGAACGCCTCGACGCGTCCCGTCGACGACAGCCTCGCGACCGGTACGGGATCCGCGTCCGGCATGCCCTCGGAAGATGCGCGCAGATCCTCGGCCGTGGTCACCGGTTCGACCCCATGACGCACGCACTCTAGTCGGTCGTATGCCCGACGGCCATGCATTCCTGACCGGCCGCCCGTTCGCTTTTGGTACCGTTACGATCGATGACGACCCCCGAGATCGAGACTGACCCGCGGATCGTCAGCCTGCCCGCCGCCGAGATCCGACGCCGGTTCGTCGAGTTCTTCGCAGAGCGCGGCCATGAGGTCGTCCCGTCCGCGAGCCTCGTTCCGGCGGGCGACCAGACGCTGCTGTTCACGAACAGCGGCATGGTCCAGTTCAAGGACGTGTTCACCGGCGCCGAGACGCGGAGCTACAGGCGGGCGGTCGACCACCAGCGCTGCCTGCGCGTGGCCGGCAAGCACAACGACTTCGAGGAGGTCGGCCGGACGCCGCGCCACCACACGTTCTTCGAGATGCTCGGCAACTGGAGCTTCGGCGACTATTTCAAGCGCGAAGCCATCCACTACGCCTGGGACTTCCTGACGCGCGATCTCGGGATCCCACCCGACCGCCTGGCTGCGACGACGTACAAGGACGACGAGGTGGCGCGCGCGGTCTGGCGCGACGAGATCGGCCTGCCGCCCGAGCGCATGGCCGCCTGGGGCGACGTGGACGCCGGCGACGACCACAACTTCTGGCGGATGGCGGAGACCGGCCCATGCGGGCCATGCAGCGAGATCCATTTCGATCGCGGCGCAGCCCTCTCCGAGGGGCCGCACTGCACGCCCGACCACAGCGAGCACTGCCCGCGCTGGCTCGAGATCTGGAACCTCGTGTTCATGGAGTTCGACCAGCGGGTCGACGGGCGCGTTCCACTGCCATTCACGAGCGTCGACACCGGCCTGGGGCTCGAGCGCCTGGCGAGCGTGCTCCAGCAGGTGCCGACGAACTACGACACCGACCTCTTCACGCCGATCCACGAGCGGATGCGCGCGCTCATCGGCCACGATCCGGCCGAGTTCGAGGCCGAGCGCTTCAGCTACCAGGTCATCGCCGACCACGCCCGCGCGGTCACGTTCCTCGTGGCCGACGGCGTGCTGCCATCGAACGAGGGCCGTGGCTACGTGCTCCGCAAGCTCGTGCGACGCGCCGTCCGGCACGGCCGGCTCCTCGGCCGGACCGAGCCCTTCCTCGCCGACCTCGCGACCGTCGTCATCGACCTCATGGTCGACGCATACCCGTACCTGGCCGATCGGCGTGAGGATGTCCTCGCGGCGCTCGAGCGCGAGGAGGCGCAGTTCGCGCGGACGCTCGACGCCGGGACGCGACTGTTCGACGAGGCGCTGGCGGGCGTCGCGGCCGGCGAACGGGTCGTCGGCCGACGCCCCGAGGACCTCCCCACCGACGCGCCGAGGCTGCCCGGCGAGGTCGCGTTCAAGCTCCACGATACGTACGGGTTCCCGATCGACCTCACCGTCGAGCTCGCCGCCGAGCACGGGGTGGCCGTCGACCGCGAGGGCTTCGACGCGGCGATGGCCCGCCAGCGCGAACAGAGCAAGTCGGGGCGGAAGGCCGACCTCGTACGGCACGCCGAGCAGGCGGCCCAGTACGAGGCGATCGCGCGGCGGGCGGGCGGGACCGAGTTCCTCGGGTACGAGACGACGCGGGCCGAGGGCACGGTCGTCGCGATCGTTCGCGACGGTCTCGAGTACGAGGAGCTCGCCGCCGTCGGCGACTCCGAGCTCCGGACGGAGCCCGCCGGCGCTGCCGAGGTCGTCCTCGACAGGACCCCGTTCTACGCGGAGGGCGGCGGCCAGATCGGCGACCAGGGCGTGCTCCGAACGGGGGACTCCGTCGCGTTCGAGGTCGAGGACACGCAGCGCCTCGCGGGTGGCGTCATCGTGCACCGCGGTACGCTCCGTGGACGGCTGCGCGTCGGCGAGACCGTGACCGCCGAGGTCGACGCCGGGCGGCGCGCCCCCACGATGCGCAACCACACGGGGACCCACCTGCTCCATCGGGCGCTCCGCAACGTCGTGGGCGACCGTGCCCGCCAGGCAGGCTCGCGAGTGACGCCCGAGGGACTGAGCTTCGACTTCCCGTTCGACCGGGCAATCACGGACGACGAGCTGCGAGCGATCGAGGCCGAGGTCCGGCGCATCATCCGCGATGCGCGGACCGTCACGCCGAGCGTGATGACCATGCAGGAGGCGATCGCCGCCGGCGCCGACGCGTTCTTCGACGAGAAGTACGGCGAGCGCGTGCGCACCGTCCGGGTCGACGGATACAGCCACGAGCTCTGTGGCGGGACCCACTGCGCGAACTCGGGCCAGGTCGGCAGCTTCGTCATCACGGGCGAGCGCAGCATCGGCTCCGGGATTCGCCGGATCGAGGCGCTCACCGGCGAGGGCGCCGATGCGTGGCTTGCGAAACGCGTCGAGGCGCTCGACCGCGCGGCGGAGATCGTCGGCGCGCAGTCAGTCGAAGCCGTGCCCGATCGCATCGCCGCGCTGCAGGAGG
>VBHW01000061.1 GCA_005881055.1 Chloroflexota bacterium | reverse complement strand
GGTGACGAGGAGCACCTTCCCCGCGCGGTCCTGGTCGAGCGCGACGGGCTCGGGCGCTCCGGCGTACGCGTACGTGACCTTGCCGGCCCGGCCCTGCTGGCTCGAATGCCAGTGCCCGAGCGCGAGGTAGTCGAGACCCGACGCCGCGACCTCCTCGCTCGTGAAGACGACGTCGTCGTGGTCGGTGCGGTCGCGGATGTGGAGCGAGCCGTGGATGAGGCCGATCCGCCACGTCCGGGCCGGCGCGTCGGACACGCGGAAGCCGGCGAGCGGACTGTGCGGGGCCCGCTTCGTGGCGAACAGGCGGCCGTGGACGACCGCGTCGAGGACCTGGAAGTCCGCGTCCGGGCGGTCGGGCGTGAGGACGACGATGAGCTCGCTCTCCGGGGTCACCCCGGCCAGCGCCGCCAGGTCGTGGGCGCGGTAGATCGAGGCTCGGTCGTACGCGTCGTGGGTGCCCGGCAGGATCACGGTCCGGATCGATGCCAGCGCGAGGCGCTTCAGCTGGGCCGCGACGCGCTCCAGTGTTCGAGTCGAACAGGTCGCCGGCGATGAGGAACAGGTCGACCTTCTCGTCGAGGGCGAGCTCGACGGTGGCCTGGAACGCCGCGAACTGGCGCTCGCGCTGCGCCGCCGCCGCCTCGCCGAGGTCGGCATGACGGGCCCCCAGATGCACGTCGGCCGTGTGGAGCAGTCGAAGCACGCGGAGCGGGCCTCCCACCTTGGGTCCGAAGCGCGACACCCTCCCGGACCGGTCACCGTGTCGGTCGGGTGACGCGTGGGCGGCCGCCGGATCTGCCGGCCCGAGCTTGGCCGGCATTGTGACAGGTTCGCCGGCTCGCCCGCCACCCTCTGCCAGGCCCACCGGCCCTGCAAGGCCGGTTTCGACGCCTGGTGCTAACCTACCGCCCGAATACCGGTGCGCCCCGTTCTGGGTCCTCGACATCGGCAGCTGGGGCGCGTGGTACCGGCCTCTCCCGCCAGTCCGCGAGCCTCGACGCCGGCGACCGGCGGAGCGCACCACGACCACGCGGCTTGGGAGGCAACCCGTGACCTACACCGATCGAACGATCGCCTGCGTCGACTGAGTTCTACGCGCAGAAGGGGTTCGCCTCCGATCCGAAGCGCTGCACGAGCTGCCGCGCCAGCCGGCGTGCTGCGCGCGAGGGCGGCTACGACCTCCACGACATCGGCGGGCCGCGCGGCTACGAGCGCGGGGAGGATCGACCTGCCCGCGAGTACTTCGCGGTGGTCTGCTCGTCGTGCGGGAACCAGGCCCAGGTGCCCTTCAAGCCGCGGATGGATCGGCCGGTCTACTGCTCCGACTGCTTCAGGGCCGTCAAGCCGAGCTGATCGCGCCGCAGAGCCGGCCCAGAAAAGGGCCAGACATAACGGAGGCCGGTCGGGACGCCTCCTCCATCCCAGAAGGGCTGCGTCCCGTCCGGCTTCCGCTCACGAGACCGATCCGGTGCCGGCCGAAGCGACTCGTTGCCCTCTCATACCGCCCCATGGGAGGAAAGGTTCACCGCGAACGGGTCATCGGTCCGGTGGTACCTCGCGTTCCACCTCGTCGAGCCGGAACACGTCGCCGGGTCGGTGCCGCTCGCGCCGGCGACCGTTCCAGACGGTGGCACGGGCACGGCCGTGGACCTGCCACGAACCGTCCCGGCCGACCAGGGCCGTGCCCTCGTCGATGCCCAGCACGAACGTGCCCCTCGGGGCCTGGAACGCCATGATCACGGCCATCGCCTCCGGGATGCGGTCGTAATGCGGGAACACCGTCGCCCGCTCGACCACGCCGAGGGCCAGCCGCCACCGCAGCGGCCACGGGAGCATCCGCCGACGTAACTCCGTGATGTGGGCCGTGAGGACCATCGCCCCGGCCGAGCAGCCCGCGAGCACCGCGCCACGCTCGTGCGCCGCGAGCGCGGCGGCCCACAGGGCGCTGCCGGCGAGGACGTCGAGCAGGTAGCCCGGCTTGCCGCCCGAGAAGTAGACGAGGTCCGCCTCGCCGACCGCCTGGGCGAACGCGGGGTCCTCGGCGGCGGCCCGGTCCCGGACCATCACCGCCTCGACCTCCGCCCCGAGCCCACCGAAGTGCTCGACGCCCATGGCCGCCCAGCGCTGGAACACCGCCTCGCCGTCCGGGTAGGAGGCCGTGGGGACGACAGCGACCCTCGGGCGGGCCCGGCCGGTCGCGACGAGGAGGTCCCCGTCGAGCGCCGCCATGCTCGGGAGGAACTCGCCCGAGCCGACGAGCGCCACCGGTCCCGCCATGGCGGCGAGTCTAGATCGAACCGGCTTGCCCGAGGACCGGCCGCGGCCTCACCATGCCGCTGCCGGACCGTGCACCGGCCCGCCGCTTGCAGGAGCACACCGTGACCGTCCGCCAGCGCTGGACGATGGTCGCGGCTGTCCTCGGTTCCGGGATCGTGTTCCTGGACGGGACGGTCGTGAACGTCGCCCTCAAGAAGATCGGCGAGGACCTGCCCGCCTCGATCGTCGGCGTCCTCGAGGGCCAGACGTACGTCACGAGCGGTTACCTCGCGACGCTCGCGGCGCTCCTCATCCTGGCCGGAGCGCTGGCGGACTTCTTCGGACGCCGGAGGATCTTCACGATCGGCCTGGCGGGCTTCGGGGCCACGTCGGTCCTGTGCGGCATCGCGCCCAACCTCGAGCTCCTCGTCGTGTTCCGAATCCTCCAGGGTGCGGCCGGCGCGCTCCTCGTCCCGGGGTCCCTGTCGATCATCACCGCGACGTTCGAGGGCGCCGCGCGCTCGCGCGCCTTCGGCATCTGGGCATCGGCGACGTCGGCCACCACGATCCTGGGACCGATCGTCGGCGGGTTCCTCGTCGACTCGATCTCGTGGCGCGTCGCGTTCCTCATCAACCTGCCGCTCGTCGTGATCGCGCTGTTCGCCACAGCCCGGTACATGGAGGAGAGCCGGGACGAGTCCGCGAGCGGCCGGTTCGACTGGCTGGGTGCGACGGTCATTGCGGTCGCCGTCGGCGGGCTCGCATTCGGGGCGATCCGGGGCCAGGAGAAGCAGTGGGCCGACCCGATCGCGTTCGTCGCCATCGGCATCGGGCTCGTGGCCACCGTGGCGTTCCCGATCCTGATGGCGCGCTCGCGGAACCCGCTCGTGCCACTCAGCCTCTTCCGCTCGCGCGGGTTCGCCGTCATCAACCTCTCGACGCTGCTCATCTACGGCGCCCTGTATGTGTCCCTGGGGTTCGAGGGCCTGTTCCTCCAGGGCACGCTCGGCTACACGGCTTTCGCGGCGGGGATCATCGGCCTCCCGGTCGGGCTCATGCTCACGTTCCTGTCGACCCGCGTCGGGTCGATCGCCGGTCGCATCGGGGCCCGCCCGTTCCTCACGGCGGGGCCGTTCATCATGGCCCTCGGCCTCGCTTGGCTCGCGCGGATCCCGGGAACGTCGAGCCCGTGGAAGGCCTCGCTCGAGAACCCGGCGAGCCTCGTCCCGTCCACCGGCTACCTCGTGGACGTCCTGCCGTCGATCCTCCTGTTCGGCATCGGGATCTCGTGCGTCGTCGCGCCGCTGACGAACACGCTCATGGGCTCCGTGCCGATGCGCAACGCGGGCCTCGGATCGGCGATCAACAACGCGATCTCCCGCGTCGGCCAGCCGCTCCTCGCCGCGGTCCTGTTCATCGTCATCAGCGGCTCGTTCTACGGCATGCTGGCGTCCCGCGTGCCGGGACTCGACACCTCGTCTCCCGAGGTCCGTCGCGAGCTGTCGCCCCTCAATCCGCCCCGGACGAGCGATCCGCGCGCGGTGGCGGCCGCACACGACGCGTCGACGGATGCGTTCCGCCTGGCGATGATCGTCGCGGCGGGGCTCCTCTTCGCCGGCTCCGTCGTCAACTTCGTGGGCATCCGCGATCGGCGGGACGGCTCGGAGGCCGGCGCTGCCGATGGGACGAGAGGGAGCCCGGCGTCCTGACCGGCAAAAAGGCCTGTCAGGGCATTGCGCGGGTCGTTATGCTTCCCGTCGCGAGAGGTGATCGCGCCCCGCCGTCATCGGCGGAACGAGCGCGGTCCGCAACGGAGGGTCGTCATGTCCGGTCCTGGACCCAGCGCACCGCCACCCCAGCAGCCCCCGTCCCCGCCGCCAGCCGCGCCGCCCCCGGCCGGCCCGCCGCAGGCGCCGAGCATGCCGGCGTGGACGAGCCAGCTGACGTCGCAACAGGCCGTCGCCGGGCCGGCCGGCCTGTTCTACGCGGACGTCCCGAACCGGATCATCGCGTACATCATCGACGCGATCCTCGTCGGGATCGTCGGTGCGATCGTCGGAATCTTCCTGTTCGCGATCCTCGGGCCGACGACGAAGGTCGAGACGGTCGCCGATCCGAACAGCATCCTCGGGGTGAGGTTCGAGACGAGCACGAACTACGTCTCGGCCCTGGTGTTCGCTGCGTTTGCCCTCGCGATCTCGGCGGGCTACTTCATCTACACCTGGACCGCGATGCGCGGCACGGTGGGCATGAAGCTGCTCGGCATGCAGGTCGGCAACGCGGCGGACGGGGCGACCATCACGATGGAGCAGGCGATCCGCCGGTGGCTCGCACTCGGCGGCATCTTCTCCCTCGCGCAGACGCTCAACCCCCTGCCGCTCCTCGGCATCCTCGTGGGCCTCGCGTCGATCATCTGGGTCATCGCGCTCATCGTGACGACGGCGCAGAGCCCGACGAAGCAGGGGCTCCACGATCAGTTCGCCGGCACGATCGTCGTCAAGGCGGCCCGCGCGGTCGGCTGACCGAACCAGGCCGCCCGGACGACCCGGGCCGAAGCCCTCGCCACCTGGACCCCGCCGGACATCCGGCGGGGTCTGCATTCACCGGGTGCGGGGTCTGCATTTCACCGCGTGGGATCACGATGACGACCGACTGGGATGCCGCGACCTACGATCGGATCGCCGATCCGCAGGCTCGCTGGGGCGAGGCCGTCCTCGACCGGCTTCCGTTGCGTGGCGACGAACGGGTCCTCGACGCCGGCTGCGGCTCGGGCCGGGTGACCGAGCTCCTCCTCGCGCGCCTCCCCGCCGGCCACGCGATCGCGCTCGATGGCTCGCCGACGATGCTCGAGGCGGCCCGCCGCCGGCTCGCGTCGTTCGGCGATCGCGTGACCTTCATCGTCGCCGACCTCCTCGAGCCCCTGCCGATCGACCGGCCGGTCGACGCGGTGCTGTCGACCGCCACGTTCCACTGGATCCGCGACCACGACGCGCTGTTCCGGCACCTGGCGGCCGTGCTGCGAACCGGCGGCTGGCTCGTCGCCCAGTGCGGCGGCGCCGGCAATGTCGCGTCGGTCCTCGCGGCGGCTGCCGAGGTCGGCGGCCCCTGGTCGAGCGCCGCCGAGGGGCCCTGGCTGTTCGCCTCTGCCGAGGAGACGGCCGACCGCCTGGCGCGTGCCGGCTTCGTCGACGTCCGGACGTGGCTGCAGTCGGAGCCGACGCCGTTCGAGGCGGGCGAGCCGCTCGAGACCTACCTCGCCACGATCGTCCTCCGGGAGCACCTCGCGCGCATGCCCGACTCGGACCGCGACGCGTACGTCCGTGGGGTCGCCGCGAAGCTGCCGCGGCCGGAGATCGACTACGTCCGGCTGAACATCGTGGCCCGCCGAGGTCGAGCGCTGGACTGCGGAACGCCTAGCGGGTCCTGAACGGTCCGCCGTGCCCTGGGATGACGATGTCGGCGGCGAGGATGCGCCGCCTCGACGCGTCGAGCACCGCCTGGTCCGGCGCGTATGGATCGACCTCGGGCGAGCGGTCCGTTCGCCACCAGGCGTGGGTCATCGCATAGACGCCGTCATCGGCCTCGACGATGAGCGAGGCGTCCTCGTCCGAGTGGCCCGGCGTCAGCCACAGCTGGGCGTGCGGCGACAGCCGGTAGCCATCGCCGTCGTGATCGAGCCATTCGTCGCCGACGTAGCGCGCCCAGAAGTCGACGACCTCCGCGTTCAGGAAGAGGGCGGCGTTCAGCGTGTGGTCGGGATGGTGGTGCGACAGGAACACGTGGCTGACGGCCTCGGGCGCGACGTCGAGCACGGAGAGCGGGTCGAGGATGAGGCGGGTGTGGGCGACCATCCCGGGGTCCACGACGATGAGCGCGTCGCCGTCCCGCACGAGGACGACGCTGCTTGCCACGCGGTCTGCGGCATACCCCGGGTGAAGAAGGTGGACGGATGGACGGAGGTCACGGCGCGGAGTCTAGGGCGGCGAATCGACCGTCGCGAGGTCCTCGGGTCGATCCACGTCGAGCAGCGTCCGGCCGTCCGGATCGTCGGCCCGCCAGTCGGCCCGGGGCACCACCCCGACCGCGAGACGCTCGAACAGGCCCCGCAGCCGGCGATCGTTCTCGGCGAGGGCTGCCGTGGCGGCCTCGAGCGCCGGAAGTCGGCGGACAGCGCACGGCAGAGCCGGAGGCCGAGCCGACAACTCACCCGGCGATTCGTCATCGACCTCGAGGCGCACGGCCGCGATGGAGTCATCGCTCATGAGCCGCTCCGCCATCCGGACGAGGACCGCCGGGACGAGTGCGGGCATGTCTCCCCCGACGACGAAGACGACGTCCTCCGACAGGGCGGCCAGGCCCGTCGCGAGTCCGACGAGCGGTCCGCCGTAGGGCTCCGGGTCGGCAACGACGTTCGTTGCGCCTGGAAGCGCGATCCCGCCCCCATCCGGATGGACGACGACGGTCACCTCATCGGCGATTGCTGAAACCGCCTCGATCGCGTGCTCGAGGACCGTCCGGCCATCCCGCAACGGAACGGTGAGCTTGTCCCGGCCGAATCGACGCGACCGTCCTCCCGCGAGGACGACCGCGCCCGTCATGCATCCGCTCGATCGGCGATGGCGGTCCGGGCGATCGCTCGCGGGCCGCGGAAGTGTCCGGCGGGTGTCCGCCGCAGGACGCCTCGCCGGTCGAGCTCTTCGAGGATCGCCATCACGTACTTCCGGCTCGTGCCGGTCGCATCGCGAAACGCGGCCGGGCTGAGCGGGCCGGCGTCGGCGAGCCGGATGGCGGCGGACTCGAGCTCGCGCAGCGTCGAGGCCGCATAGGCAAGGTCGGGCTCGAGGCGGACGATCCGCCCGGCCGTCTCGAGCGCCCGGACGCCTTCGGGCGAGCAGCCGGCCACGCGCGCCGCCTCGGCAAGGGACGGTGGTGCGGGCACCGCCAGCGCCCGCTCGAGGGCCTCCATCGCGGCGACGGTCTGCGGCTCGAGCTCCCGGCGAGATTCGAAGACACCGGGCCGCGCGACGAGATCGCCCTGGCGCACGAGTCGCCCCGTGCTCACGAGCCCGTCGACGATCGCGCCGGCGATCGCGGCGGCGTTCGCCGGGTCGACGGTCACGAGCCTTCGGATCGTCCTGCCGAGCGCCGGCCGGAGGGTCGCGAGGCTGACGGGCGACTCGACAGCCGCCTCATCCGCTGCCCGCTCCACGGCCGCGACGACGTCCTCGGCGACATCGTGGCCGGCCAGGCCGGCGCCGTCCGCGGCAGGCACGACGCCGTGGATGGCGATACGCGACGCGCTTGCGACCGCCGCATCCTCGGCGGCCAGGCCGGCGAGGAGATCGGGCCGGGCCCGCCGGCGCGACGGGCCGATCGGCGGGAGTCCATCGATGACGATCCCGCCGCCGATCGTGCCGCCCGGCGACGGCCGCCGCAGGACGAGGCGATCGCCGTCGGCCGCCGCGACCGTGTGGGCGAGGCGGAGCCGGAGGATTCGGCGGCCATCGGGCAGGTCCACGGTGTCCCGCCGGCCCCGGCCGACGCGCGCGTCGACCGCGTCCGTCCCGAGGTGGACGCGCACGGCGCTGCCCGGCGCAGGCGGCCATGGCGCCGTAACGCCGGTGCGCGACGTCGGCGCAGGCGCTGGGTCGAGTCGCGGTGCTGCACGGACGACGGCGATGAGCTCGCCCGTGGCTCGCACGGACCGATCGCCGGACAGGACGTCGCCCCGCTCGGGTTGCCCGCCGCCCGCGAGGTTGATCGCGACCCGACCGCCGCCGCCGACCCGCTCGACGGGCGCGCCGTGGACCTGGAGCTCGCGCGCCCGAACCTCAACGCCGGCCGGCTCGAGTCGGAGCGGATCGCCGCGCGCCAGCGGACCGCCGCGCAGCGTGCCGGTGACGACCTTCCCGCGTCCTCGGACCGAGAACGCCCGATCCACGGCCAGTCGCGGTGGACGGGGGCCCCCGGGGGGCGTCGAACCCACGGTACCGGGCACGGCGCGATGCACGGCAACGCGCACGCCCTCGAGGGCTCGCCGAAGCTCGTCGAGGCCCGTACCGGTCGTCGACGAGACCGCCACGACCGATGAGTCGGCGAGGGTCGTCCGCCCGAGGAGGTCGCGAACCGCGGCCACGACCTCTGCCGCCCGACCCGCATCCACGAGGTCGACCTTCGTGACCGCCGCGACACCGACGCCGATGCCGAGCCCGTCGAGGAGCTCGAGGTGCTCGAGCGTCTGGGCCCGCGGGCCGTCGTCCGCGGCCACGACGAGCAGGGCGGCATCGATCTCGCCCGCCCCGACGAGCATGTTCCCGACGAGGCGGTCATGCCCGGGGACGTCGACGAAGTCGATCTCATCGCCGTCGGGCAGGCGGAGGTGCGCGTACCCGACGTCGATCGTCATGCCGCGCCGCCGCTCTTCGGGCAGCCGGTCGGCGTCGATCCCCGTCAACGCCCGGAGGAGCGACGTCTTGCCGTGGTCGATGTGGCCCGCGGTGCCGACGACGACGGTCATGGCCGGCTCTCCGCCGCTTTCGTCTGCCGGGCCGGCGTCCGGAGCACCGCCCGGAGCGCCTGCCGGACTGCATTCCCCAGTTCAATGTCCTCATCCGGATCGACCGATCGCAGGTCGAGCACGACGGCCCCGTCGACGATCCGGGCGATCACCGGCGGGTCGCCGGCCCGAAGCGCCGCCGCGACCCGATCGGCCGAGATGGGCCGGCCGGCCGGCCGGACCCCGAGTCGGACACCGACCGACGGGAGCGTCTCGCCGGGCAGCGACCCGCCGCCGACCGTCGACTCGACCTCGACGACCGATGCCCCGGGATCGCCGATGGCCGCTTCGAGGGCCTCGGCACGCGCCCGCAGCTCGCCAAAAGAGGCCGCGATCATCCGCCACACCGGGATCTCGGCCGTTGCCCTGCCCGCCCGGTAGAGACCCAGGGTGGCCGCGAGCGCCGCGAGCGTGACCTTGTCGGGTCGCATCGCCCGGGCGAGCGGGTCCTTGCGCAGCCGGGCGACGAGATCGGCGCGACCGACGATCAGGCCCGCCTGGGGCCCTCCGAGCAGCTTGTCGCCGCTGAACGTCACGAGGTCCGCGAGGTCCGCCAGCGCCTCCCACGGCATCGGCTCATGGGCGAGGCCGAACTCGGCCGTATCGAGCAGCGCGCCGGACCCGAGGTCGTCGATGACGAGGGCGCCGTGCTCATGGGCGAGCTCCGCGAGCCGCCGAGCATCAGGCCGCTCGATGAAGCCGGACTGCCGGAAGTTCGACGGGTGGACGCGGAGGATCGCGCGCACGCGGCCCGTCGCCAGCGGCTCCGCGAAGTCGGCGACGCGTGTCCGGTTCGTCGTGCCAACCTCGACGAGGCGAGCGCCGGCACGTCGGAGGATCTCGGGGATCCGGACGCCGCCGCCGATCTCGACGAGCTCGCCCCGGGAGACGGCGATCCCACCGCCGCGCCCGACGAGGCCGACCGCGAGCGCAACCGCCGCGGCGTTGTTGTTCACGACGAGTGCGTCGTCCGCGCCGGTGAGCGCGACGAGGTGTTCCTCGGCCGCCCGGACCCGCTGGCCTCGCCGCCCAGTGGAGGGATCGAGCTCGAGGAGGATGTAGCCACGCGCGGCCAGGGTGGCGGCCTCGATCGCGACGGGGGCCCACGGCGCCCGGCCGAGGTTGGTGTGGACGATCACGCCGGTCGCGTTGAGGACGCGAGGGATGGCTGGGACCGTCAGCCCGGCGAGCCCTGCGAGCAGCTCGGCCGCGAGCCGCTCGACGCCGCGGGCCGGCCCACCTCCCGCAAGGCGCGAACGCTCGACCGCGAGCAGGTCACGGGCCGCGGAGACGAGCGCCGCGTGATCGTGCTGCACCCCGTCGAGCTGCATCCGCACCGCGGAGAGCAGGCGCTCCACGCTCGGAGGATGGGGAGCCGGTGTCGCTCGGGCCATCGGAGATCGAACGCTCCTGGATGCTCTCGGACGCTCGTCGATGAGGGGCG
>VBHW01000125.1:536-5612 GCA_005881055.1 Chloroflexota bacterium | reverse complement strand
GTGACGTGCGCCGACACGAGGGCGATCAGGCCGACGCCGGCCAGGACGGCAACGGTCGCGGCAGAGCCGAACACGAGCAGGAACAGCCTGACGCGTGGGCGGCGCCTCGAAGCGGGCATCTTCATGCTGGTACACCCCCCAGGGTCCCCGGCTTGGGATCACCGGGCGACCAACGTACGCACGGTGGGCTACGGCGCAATGGCAGATTGGTACCGGGCCAACTGGGGCTTCGGTCCGCCCGTCGCGCCGGTTCGATGGTGGCGTCGCCCGGAACGGCGTGTCGGGAGATCGACGAGGAATCGGAAGGCCGGCGGCTGGGGGTCCGCCGGCCTTCTCGAGAGCGAGCGCGACTGCCGGGGGGCCAGCCGCCCTTTGAGGTCCTTTTGAGGTCCTTGCTCTGCGCTCTCGACCGCCTGGTTTTCCCCCGGCGGTGTACTCGGGAGAACGAACGAGGGGCGGGATCCGGTAGGTGGTACGTTCGTCACATCCGCGAACGGGACCGGCATGCGGGCAACACCGGGAGCCGGTCAAGCGTCTTGGTGATGGCGCCGGGCGACGGCTGGCAGGCAGACACGGATCGCCCGGCGCCGCCATGTGGGCGCCACCGCAGGCCCGCGAGTCAGAACCCTAGGGCCGCCAGGCGGGGCACCATCCGTCGCGCGGCACGCGCCCGGTGCGAGATCGCATGCTTCTCGGCCGCCGTGTACTCGCCGAGCGTCCGACCGCCCGGGGGCTGCGCGGCCGGCTCGAAGATCGGGTCATAGCCGAATCCGCCCGATCCACGGGGCGCGAGGGCGATCCGGCCGCGGCAGGTCCCCCGAACGAGCACGGTCGGCAGGCCGCCGCGCGGGCCCACGGGTCCCGGGAGCGCGAGGGCGAGCACGCACACATATCGCGCGCCACGTTCCGCAGCGGGGACACCCGCGAGCGCCGCAAGGAGCTTCGCGTTGTTCTCCGGATCCGTCGCCGATTCCCCCGCGAAGCGCCGGGTCCGCACCCCCGGTCCCCCTCCGAGGGCATCGACCTCGAGCCCCGAGTCGTCCGCGATCGTCGGCAGGCCCGAGCGCCGCGCGTACGCCCGGGCCTTGATCGCCGCGTTCGCCCGGAAGGTCGCCCCGGTCTCGTCCGCGTCGTCTGCGATCCCGAGCCCGTCGAGGTCGACGAGCTCGGCCCGGGCCGGCCTGAGGAGCTCACGCAGCTCGCGCAGCTTGTGGGGCGACCTGGTCGCAACGAGGATCGGCGGCGGCCTGCCCGCGCCTGCCGCGGGTTCCGTGCCCGCCGCCTCCGGTCGCGCCGGCCTCACCGCCGGACGCTGGCGATCGCCTCGGCCTGGGCCGCGAACAGGCGCTCCAGCCCCGCCCCTGCCAGGTCGAGGAGGCCCGTCATCGCGGCGCGATCGAAGGGCTTGCCCTCGGCCGTGCCCTGTAGCTCGACGTAGGTCCCGGCGTCGGTGCCGACGACGTTGAAGTCGACCTCCGCGTGCGAGTCCTCCTCGTAGTCGAGGTCGAGGAGGGAGGCCCCGCCGACGATCCCGACGCTCACCGCGGCGATCTTCGCGACGAGGAGGCGCTCCATGCCATACGCGATGAGCGCGGCGGCGAGCGCGACGTAGCCTCCGGTGATCGACGCCGTGCGGGTTCCGCCGTCCGCCTGGAGCACGTCGCAGTCGACGGTGACGGTCCGCTCGCCGAGACGTGCCAGGTCGACGACGCCGCGCAGCGACCGGCCGATGAGGCGCTGGATCTCATGCGTCCGCCCGCCGATCCGGCCGCGGGTCGATTCCCGCTCCGTCCGCTCGGCCGTTGCCCGGGGGAGCATCGCGTACTCGGCCGTGACCCAGCCGGTGCCCTTGCCACGGAGATGCGGCGGGACCCGATCGGCGATCGTCGCGGCACACAGCACCTCGGTGTCGCCGACGCGGATGCGGCACGATCCCTCGGCCCACTTCTGGACGCCGAGCGTGAACGTGACAGGCCGGAGCTCATCCGGGCGTCGGCCGTCGCCGCGGGCGGAGGCAGGACGGTTGCCGATCGTCATTGGATCTCCTCCGATCCGCCGGCCGCGCGGGATCCGGCTGCCGCAACGGCCCGTGCATCCCGCTCGGAGGCCTTGGCGGCATCCCAGAGCGCGTCGAGCGCCGCGAAGTCGAGGTCCCGCAGCGCGGTGCCCTGCGCCGCGGCGAGCCGCTCGACCTCTCCGAAGCGGCGCCGGAACTTGTCGTTCGCGGCGCGGAGGGCCGCCTCGGCCTGGATGCCGTGGCGGCGCGCGACGTTGACGAGCACCATGAGCAGGTCGCCAAGCTCCTCGTAGCGTTCGGCGGGCGTCTCGGCCGCAAGCAGCTCGGCGAGCTCCTCGCGGACCTTGTCGATGATCCCATCGATCGTCGGCCAGTCGTATCCGAGATTGGCCGCCCGCTCCTGCATCTCCTGGCTCGCCGCCAGCGCCGGCAGCGAGGAGCTGATCCCGTCGAGCGCGCTGCCGGGCTCGCGCGCCTCCCGTGCAGGGGCGCCGTCCTCGGAATCGCCCACGCCGGCCGCCTCGGCTCGTTCGGCGGCCTTGATCCGCTCCCACTGGCGGCTGACGTCGGCCGCCGTCCGTGCCTCCGCATCGCCGAAGACGTGCGGGTGCCGCCGGACGATCTTCGAGCCGATCGCCTCCTGGACGTCGGCGAGGTCGAACACGCCGGCCTCGGCGGCCAGCTGGGCGTGGAGGATGACCTGGAGCAGGAGGTCGCCGAGCTCGCCGGCGAGGGCCGGGCTCGCCCCGGCCTCGAGCGCGTCGTAGACCTCGTATGCCTCCTCGAGGAGATGGCCACGGAGCGAGGCGTGCGTCTGCTCGCGGTCCCACGGGCAGCCGTCCGGCTCGCGAAGGCGGTTCGAAAGCCAGGGTAGCGCCCAGGGGCTCGCAGGGGCGCGCTCGGGGGCGACGGGCGCGAGGTACAGCGCAGCCCCGAGGATCGACGCGTCGAGCGCGCCGACCGTCGTTCCGTCTGTCATCCCGAAGCGCCCGATCGGATGGTCGCCCGGGTAGAGGCGCCGCAGCAGGACGAGCGGGTCGAGCCCGCGGGGACCGTGGCGGCCCGGCAGTGGCGCGACCGCCGCCGCATCCGCCGGTTGCTCAGCCGCCGCTACCCCGGAGGGTCCGAGTGGCGCGAGGACCGCGAGCGGCACGAGCAGCACCGGCCGCGCGGGATCCACCGGCGTGGCGATGAGGTGCTCGATCGCGATGACCTGGACGCCTGCGGCCGGATCGAGGCCCCAGCGGACGCGAGCCTCGGCGAGCAGCGCGTCGAGCATGCGCGGTCAGCTGCCGGTCGTCAGCGTCGAGTAGGCCGGGTCTACGTCGACCTTCGCCTTCGCCTTCTCGGCCGCGTACCAGTTGTCGAACGCGCCCGCCTTCAGCGCGGCGATCTGGTCACCGGCCGGGACGCGGGTCTCGATCACCGTGACCTTGAAGAGGTGGATCGCCGTCCCGTCGACGACCTGTTCGCTGACCTTCCCGATCGCCAGCGCGAAGATCGCATCCTCGAGGGTCTTTGACAGCTGGTAGTGGGCGATCCACCCGAGATCGCCGCCCTTGGAGGCTTCTGGGCCATCGGACTCGTCCTTCGCGACGGTGGCGAAGTCGGCGCCCTGGGCGAGCTGGAGCTGGATGCCCGTCATGCGCGTGGAGGCCGGCTCCTTGCGCTCGATGAACTGGATGACGTGCCAGCCGAACTGCGAGGCGACCGGCGGGAGGAGCTGGTCCTTCTTCAGTCCGGGGGCGAAGACCGCCGCCCCGAAGGCGGGATCGACCGATTCCTGCGTCAGGAACGGCAGGTCGCCGCCGTCGACGCCCGACGACGTGTCCGCACTGTCGCGCTTGGCGATCTCGGCGAACTTCGAGGGGTCCTTCTTCAGCACCTCGTACGTCGCCTCGGCCTTGGCCTTCGCCTCGGCCCAGCTCGGATCGGTCGAGGGTGCCGGGCTGGCGCTGGCATCGCCGCCCGGTGCATAGAGGATGTGGCGGACCTTCACCTGGTCGACGGTGATCGGCGTGCCCGTGCTCGGGTCGGTGTCGACGTTGAGCGTGATGTCGCTGACCCGGCGCTCCTCGCCTGGCTTCGTGGTCGCGTCCGCGATGACGCGGTCCTTGAGCGCGTCGCGCAGGAGGTCGGCCCGGACGGCGCCCTTGTAGAGGGCGAGGGACACGCCGGCGTCCGTGATCCGCCGCTGGTAGTTCGCGTCGACGCTCGATTGGACGATGTCGGTCACCCGGCCGACACGGTAATTCCCGTCGGCGCCCTCGATGACCTCGGTGAAGTCACCCGGCTTGAGCGCGAAGAGCGCCGTGACGAACGCGGGGTCGAGGTCGGCAACATCGGGCTGGACGTAGCCGAGGTCGCCGTCCGGGCCGGCGTTGCCTGTCGACGAGACCTTCGCGACGTCCTCCCACTTCTGGCCGGCCCGGAGGCGCGTGAGGGCGACCCCCGCGGCGGATCGGGCGGCCTTCTTCTGCGCGTCGGTCGGCGTCGTCGCCGGTGCCGTGACCTCCGGCGCGATCTCGATCACCCACGCGTGGCGGAATTCCTTGGTCGTGGCCTCCTCGCCGAGGCGGGCGTCGACCTGCGTGTCGGTCACCGTCACGCCCATCTGGCTCGCCAGCTCCGACTGGAGCTCACCGTCCACGAGCTGTTTCAGAGCCTGCGATGCGAGCTGGGTCGCGCTGCCGCGCTGCTGGTCGATCTGCGTGATCGCCTGGTCACCCGCGTCCTTCGTGAGGAGCCCGGCGTTGACCTCGTCGCGGATCCGCGAGGCGAGCTCGTTGAGCCGCCAGCGAACCACGTCGATCCGGTCGCGCAGGTCGTCCCTGTTGATCGTATGGCCGTTCACTGTGGCGACCGAGGAGAAGTGCTCGCCGTAGTAGCTTGCGGCGCCGGCAGCCGCGAGGATGAGCACCGCCACGACGATCACGAGCGCGAACGCGAGGTTCGTGAGCATCGTCCGTCGGCCGCTCAGGCGCGAACGGTCCGCCCGCCGCGCGGCGGATCGAGTTCGGAGGGTCATTCGGAGGTCGGGATCCTGTGCAGGGGAAGAC
>VBHW01000125.1:0-511 GCA_005881055.1 Chloroflexota bacterium | reverse complement strand
CGGTCGGATTCGGGGCGGTATCGTACCTTACGCCGCTCCACCGGGGCGGATTCCGGCCTCCGTTCCGGTCTTCGGTGACGAGGAGACACCGCCTGCAGCCGCGGTCGCCACGTCGGTGTGCTCGGATTCCCTGGCGCGCTCGGTCAGGCGGTCTGGCCGGGCGATCGCCTGCCGGGCAGGCAGAGGTAGAACGTGCGGTCCGCGGTGTTTCCCGGTACGAGGGCGAGGATGGTTCCGTAGCCACTGTCCTGAAGCATCCGCACCAGATCGGGCTGGGTGGGCCAGAAGGACGTCAGGTTCCCCCACGCGGCCGTCTGCGTCCCGGCCAGCTGGTCCTCCTGGCCCGCGGGGAGCTCACGATAGGTGTGACCGGCATACCCGCCTTCGAGGTGGGTCGGTCGGTTCGAATGGTGGCTATCGAGGATCGTGACCGTTCCGCTGCAACGGCGGAGGAGCTCGAGCTGGTCGGGCAGCTCGAGATGGTAGAGAAGACCGAGGATGGCGATCGCAT
>VBHW01000124.1 GCA_005881055.1 Chloroflexota bacterium | reverse complement strand
CACGATGAACGGGATGCCACCACTGAACTCGTGCTCCGTCTTGGGGCCCATCCCGTCGGTCGTGACGGTCAGGCGGCAGGTCCCGTCGCCGGCGGCCTCGATCTCCCAGGCTGGCGGACGGCGGCCTCGGCCTCGAGCTCGGGGTCCCAGCAGGCGTGGAACGTCATGGCCAGCCGGCGCGGCTCGTCGACCTGGCAAGGCTCAGCGCGGGGCGACCCGATTTGGGACCTTTGGCCCGATGCGGCAATGACGGGGCCGTGGGAAACTGTCGACGCGGGCAGCCTCGGGGGCGTCACCCCTGGCGGGGCACCGCGTTCAGCAAAGGGATCCCCGATGGCGGCTCGACTCGTCCGTTGGCTCCGCCGCCACCGTGGCAGGGTCGCCCTCGTCGGTCTCACGGGCGCTGCCGCCGTCCTGCTCGCGATCGTCGCGCTCCGTCCGACCGCGACGCCCTCGACCCCTCCCCCAGCGGGCCAGCCGTCGTTCACGTACGAGACGAGCTGGACGTTCCCGGAGCTCACGCGGGCGCTCGGCTCCGGCGAGGTCGTCGCGATCAGCGTCGCCGCGCCAGACAGTGCGCTCATGGGCCCCGGCGGCACCGAATCGGCGGCCGGCCTCCTCGTCGCGAAGACGACGAACGGCTCCCTCGTGCCCGTCCGCGCCGGCGTGCCGACGGACCAGGCGATCGACGCCCTCCGCGCCCTCGGCTACGACCGACTCCTGACGCGCGAGGCCCTCGACGCCCAGGCAGGAACGCCGGCCGACGGCTCGGCCCCCAACGCGTACCTCGCGCTCGGGCTCACGCTCCTCGTCACTGGCCTCTTCGTCGTGATCATGATGCGCCTCTACCGTCCACGCTCGGCTGAAGACGGGTCGCGCTGGCGGTCGGTCGGCGGCGGCAGACGCGAGGACGGAGCCGAGGGCTATCGCCCGAAGGTCCGTCTCGCCGACGTGGCGGGTGTCGACGAGGCGAAGCTCGAGCTCACCGAGACGATCGAGTTCCTCCGCGCCCCAGCACGGTTCGCCGCCGTCGGCGCAAAGCCCGTGCGCGGCGTCCTCCTGTACGGGCCGCCGGGAACCGGCAAGACGATGCTCGCCAAGGCCGTCGCGGCGGAGGCGAGCGTACCGTTCTTCGCCGCGTCCGGCTCGGACTTCGTCGAGAAGTTCGTGGGCGTCGGTGCCTCGCGCATCCGCTCCCTGTTCAGGTCGGCCCGGAAGGCCGGCAAGGGCGTCGTGTTCATCGACGAGATCGACGCGATCGCCAAGCGGCGCGGCGGCCTGAACAGCCACGACGAACGCGAGCAGACGCTCAATCAGCTCCTCGTCGAGCTCGACGGGTTCGGGCCGAACGAGAACGTCGTCGTCATCGGCGCGACGAACCGGCTCGACGTCCTCGATGCGGCACTCCTCCGCCCGGGGCGCTTCGGCCGGAAGGTCCACGTGCCGCTGCCCGACAAGGAGGATCGCCTCGAGATCCTCACGGTCCATGCCGACGGCAAGCCGCTCGCTGGAACGGTCGACCTCGCCGCCGTCGCGCGCAAGACGTACGGCTTCTCGGGCGCGATGCTCGCCGACCTCCTCAACGAGGCGGCGATCCTGTGCGCCCGCGACGACCGCGCCGAGATCGGCCCCGACGACGTCCAGCGCGGCTGGCTCAAGGTCGCCGTCGGGAGCAGCCGCGTCCGCTCGATGGACGAGCGGGAACGGAGCATCATCGCGGCCCACGAGGCCGGCCACGCCGTATGCGGCCTCCTCGTCGGCGAGCGCCGCCGAGTCGAGGAGATCAGCCTGTACCAGCACGGCGACGCGCTCGGGATCACGGTCTCCTCGTCGGAGGACAACGACCTCCCCGCCGAGTCCGACCTCCGGGCCAGGCTCGTCGCGCTCATGGGCGGTCGGGTCGCCGAGGAGCTGCTGTTCAGCGAGGTCACGGGCGGCGCCTCGAACGACTTCGAGCAGGCGACCTCGCTCGCGACGACGATGGTGAGCCGCCTCGGCATGGGTCGCGACCCCGAGGATCGGGAGCGGGGCGCGACGGGACGCGGGGTCCTTTCGGCGTTCGTTGTCGGCGACGGCCACGAGGGCCGCGAGGCCCTGCCAACCGACGTCGGCGCCGCGCAGGCGCGTGCGTCCCGGGCCATCCTCGACGAGGCGTACGCGCGGGCCCGCGAGCTCCTGCTCGAGCGGATGGACCTGCTCGGGGCGGTCGCCGCCTACCTGTACGAGCAGGAGCGGATGACCGGCGACGACCTCGAGGCGATCCACGCCGGCGCGCTCGGGCCGGCGGACCCGTACGGCTGGCGACACGTTTCGGCCAAGCCGCGGGCATGGGAGGACATCGGTCCGCTGTTCACGACGACGCCGAAGATCGAGCTCGTGGCCCCGGCCGGCCCGGCCCTCCCGGTCCTCGACCGGCGACGGCCCGGCCGCAGCAACCGCCTCCGCCGGGCGATCCCACGGCCGGTCCACCGGATCCTCCGCGAGATCGTGCGGCGGATCGAGGTCGAGGGGCCCGCGCCGACCGACGGAGAGGACACGGCACCTAGCACCTGACCGGCCCCCCACACAGCGCGAGGCGGGGAACCAGCGTCGGTCGTGGTTAGCTGAGCGGCTCCCAGGTCGCGACACCCATCTCCAGGGGCGGCGCGCCGCGCATGATGACCCCGCCGTCCGGCCCGGGGGCGAGGCGCTCGTCCAGTGCCGCCTGGAGCCGCCGGTCCCGGGGGCCGTCGGGCGTGACCCACGTCTGGCGGCGAAGGAACCCGAGGATCTCGTCGCGGTCGTGGAACGTCCGCTCGACGTGCTCGACGACGCGAACCTCGGGCGGCCGTCCGCGCGCCCGGAGGAGGTCCGCGAACGCCGGCATCGCCGGGAGCGGGATGCGTGGCTCGCCGTGGACGATCGGCCAGAACGGCTCCGCGAGCGAGGCGGGCGTCCGGTCGGTCATGACGGCGACGCACAGGCGGCCAGACGCATCCTCGAGGGCGTCGAGGAACGGCCCGATCGCCTCGATGTCGTAGCCGACATGGGCGATGAGGGCGACGTCGCCGTGCAGCGGGCGGCCGTCGGGGGCGGTCACCGCCGGCCAGCGCCCCTCGACGATCTCGACGTTCGCGATCCCATGCTCGTCCATCCCCGCGCGCAGGCTCGCGAGCATCGACGGCGACGGATCGACCGCCACGACGTCGCGTGCGACGAGCGCGAGCGGCAGGGCGTAGCGGCCCGCCCCCGCCCCGATGTCGAGCCACGTATCGGTGGGCCGAGCGAGATCGCGGAGCGCCGCGAGGACGGGGTCATCCGACGACGGGCGCCGCGGATCGGCGATGAACAGCGACCTCGTCGAGGCATAGAAATCGCCGTCGGGGACCTCCCGCACCCGGTCGACCTGCTCGCGGTTCTCGCGCACCTGCCGGGCCCAGTCGGCCAGGACGACATCGACGAGGTCGTCGCGCGTGTCGACGTCCGGGTTATCACCCTTGACCGACACCTCCACAACGCGTTCCGGCCGGGCGGCGATCACGGGGGCCATACCCCGATCGCCGGTCAGGCCGTCGGCGAGCGCCCAGGCGTCGCGGAGGAGCAGCGCGGGGTTCGGTCCCCCGCCGTTCGCATATCGCGGGAGGACGATGTCGCGACCCGGCGGGACCTCGGCGGCGAGGATCGAGGCGATCGCGTCCGGCGCGACGAGCGGCTGGTCGGCAAGCAGGACGAGCGCCGCCTCGACGTCGCCATCGAGGGACGCGAGTCCCACACGGAGCGAGCTCGACAGGCCGTCCTCCGGTCTTGGGTTCGTCACGAGCTGAACACCCGGGAGGTCCACGCCCGCCGACCGGAGGGCGGCTTCGCCCTCGGGCCCGAGCACGATGGAGATCCGCGTCAACCCACCGGATCGGGCCGCGGCGACGACGCGTTCGAGGAGCGTCGCGCCGCCGAGGGAGGCGAGGACCTTGGGCGACCCGAACCTGGATGCGGCGCCCGCCGCGAGGATGAGCCCGACGGTCCGCTCCGGCGCGACCACCGAACGGTCGCTGGTGTCAGGAGCCGCGGGTCGCGCCCGCGGGCTTGGGCTCACGGGAGTGGTCCCGGTCTCCCGGGGGCTCCTCGTCGCCCGCCGTGTCCCCGCCGGCCTCCGCGCCCAGCCGCTCCTCGGCGTCGATCTCCGCCTCGTCGGAATCGGACGCCGCCATCGCGTGCTCGTGCATCGGCGTGCCGCTGCCGCCGTGCCGCGAGGCCACGATCTCCGCGAGGATCGCCAGCGCCGTCTCGGCCGGCGCGCGCCCGCCCAGGTCGAGCCCGATCGGCCCGTGCAGCCGGCCCAGCTCGGAGCGTGAGACGCCCGCCGCGAGGAGTCGGGTGCGACGCTCGGCCTGCGTCTTGCGCGACCCGACGGCCCCGACGTAGCGGCAGCCGCGGCGGAGTGCCTCGACGATCGCCGGCTCGTCGAACTTCACGTCGTGGCTCAGGACCGCGACCGAGTCCCCCGGGCCGAGGCCGATCTCCTCGGCGACCTCGTCCGGCCAGCCGACCACGAGCCGGTCCACGTCCGGGAAGCGCTCGCGCGTGGCGAACGCCTCGCGACCATCGA
>VBHW01000123.1 GCA_005881055.1 Chloroflexota bacterium | reverse complement strand
GTCGCGATCGAGTGCCATGACCACCTCCAGCGGCGGAATCCTAGCCCCGGTCGAGGGTCCGCGCTCCCGGGGCCCGGTGTCGCCCAGCGGTGCCGGCCGCGCACCGCGGCTACACTCCGGCCGTGCCCGCCGAACGGATCGCCGAGAACCTCGCGTACATCAACTGGACGGTGCTGGCCAGCCTCGCGGTGGGTGGGTTCGGAGCCGTCGCCCTCGGGCGGCTGAGGACGTCCGCAACCCGCGGCTATCTCGCATTCACGGCCCTGTGTGCGGCCGCCTTCGCCGTCCTCGCCTACCTCTCCGATCTCGCACTGCCGGCCGCGATCGCCGGGTCGACCGTCCACGCCGATCCCTCCTGGGACGTACCCCGCCGGATCGCCCTCCTCGCGACGGCCGGGATCGGACTCGTGTACGCCCTGGCGCTGGCGTGGGGCCGCGGCGCGCCAGCGCTCGCGATCGCCGGCAGCGTGACCGGAGGCGCGGCCCTCCTCGCCGGTGCGCTCGGCTGGGGAGCCGGGCCGATCGGCGCCGCACCGCTCGCGATCCAGCTCGTCGTCCTCGCGCTGGCGACCGGAGGCGTCTTCGCCTCGATGATCCTCGGGCACTGGTACCTCGTCACGCCCCGGCTCCCGGAGGCGCCGCTCATCCTCTTCAGCCGGCTCCTGTTCGGCATCGTCGGCCTCCAGCTCCTCCTGTTCGGCGTGTGGGTCGCGGCTGGCACGGGCGGCGGTGGGCCGTTCTCCGCGCTCACGGGGCCGTGGGCGCTCTTCGTCTGGCTCCGCCTCCTCGTCGGGCTCGTGTTCCCGCTGGCGGTGTCGTGGGCAGCCATCCAGACGGCGCGCAGCCGATCGATGGAGTCCGCGACCGGCCTCCTGTACATCGACGTCGGGTCGATCGCGGCCGGCACGATCCTCGCGGCCGGGCTGTACTTCGGCGCCGGCATGCTCGTCTGAGCGGCACGAGCGAGAAACGGCGAGCCAAGGCGAGCAGGGATCGCGAGCAGGGATCGGAGGCGACGATGGCGAAGTCGGACCGGAGCTACGAGATCGGTCGCCACGACCGCGACTGGATCGAGTCGGTCGCCGAACCCATCCATCCCGTCCTCGCCGAGATCGAGGACGCGGCGCTGCCCGAGCGGATCCCGATCCTCGCCCTCCTGGCGTCCGGTCGGAGGCGGATCTGTGAGGTCGGCACAGCGTACGGCTACTCGACGCTGTGCATGGCGCTCGCCCAGAGCCATGGAGGCTCGATCGTCACGATCGACCCGGATCGAGAGCGGACGGACATCGCCCGCGGGTTCTGGCGGAAGGCGGGCATCGCCGTCGGACGGATCACCGTCGTCAACGCGAAGGCGCTCGGAGCCTTCGCCTCGAACGACCCGGTCCTGGCCGGCCCGTTCGACCTCGTCTTCATCGACGCGCTCAAGCACGAATATCGGGCGTACTTCGATGCGCTCCTCCCGCGCCTCGTCGCGGGAGCGCTCGTCGTGGCCGACAACGCGCTGTGGAGCGGCCGCGTGTCGGGGGCCAGCCCGGTCCGCGGCGACGACGATGGGACGGAGGAGCTGCGCCGCTTCGACGCGTTCGTCCTGCGCGACGCCCGGTTCCAGGCCGCCCTCCTGCCCGTCGGCGACGGAATGCTCGTCGCGGCCTACCGGGGCGGCTGACGGATGCGCGTTCGCGCCCGCCTGTTCGCGATCCAGCGGGAGCTCGCCGGCACGCGCGAGGTCGCGCTCGAGCTGCCCGCAGACGCGACGATAGCGGACGCCTGGGCCGCCCTGGTCGGGCAGTTCCCCGTGCTCGCGCCTGGCAGGTCGTCGGTCCGCTTCGCCCGGAACGGCGTGTACGCCGACCTCCGCGACGCGCTCGCCGACGGCGACGAGCTCGCGTGCATCCCGCCGGTGAGCGGCGGGGCGGGCCGGCGGATCATCGAGCTCCGCGAAGCCCCGTTCAGCTCGGCGATCATCGGGGAGCTGGGAGACCGGCTTGCGGGACCCGACGACGGCGCGGTCGTGGGGTTCCTCGGTCGAACGCGCGTGACGCCGGGCACGCCCGCTCCGGGCCAGGAGGACGACGCGGCCGAGCACGCCGGCCGAGCCGTCGAGGTGCTCGACTACGAGGCCCACGAGTCCATGGCGGCGCGGATCCTCGGCGAGATCGCGGACGAGATCGCCGATCGGTTCGCGGTCGATCGGCTGGCGATCGTCCATCGGACGGGCCGCGTCCCGCTCGGCGAGCCGAGCATCGCGGTGGTCGCGGCCGCGCCCCACCGGGACGCCGCCTTCCGGGCCGCTCGATACGCGATCGACGAGACGAAGGCGCGCGCGCCGATCTGGAAGGCCGAGCACTTCCGCGACGGCCACGTCTGGATTGGCGAGCCGGCCCGGACCGGGCCGACGAGCGCGGTCGGGTCGCCGCCGGGCCGCGTCGAGCAGGCGGAGGGCTGAGTGAAGGCCTACCTCTCGGTCGACATCGAGGGCATCGCCGGGATCAACCACCCGTTCCCGACGCGCCGCGAGGATGCGAGCTATCCCGCGAGCGTCGGGCTCATGGTCGGTGAGGCAAACGCCGCGATCGAGGGTGCCCTGGCCGGCGGGGCGGAGGAGGTCCTCGTCAACGACAGCCACGGCGGGATGTACAACCTCCGGCCGGTCGACATCCATCCCGCGGCCCACCTCCTCCAGGGCCAGAAGCCATGGTCGATGGTCGCCGGGGCCGGACCGGATGCCGGGTTCGACGTCGCGCTCTTCGTCGGGTACCACGCGCGCGCCGGGCACCCGACGGCGACGATCGCCCATACGTATTCCGGCCGGCCGACGCTCAGCCGCCTCAACGGCCGGCCCGTCGGAGAGAGCGGCTTGAATGCGTTGGTCCTCGGCGCCTGGGGCGTCCCCGTCGGGCTCGTCGCCGGTGACGACGCGCTCGCTGACGAGATCGAGGAATGGCTGCCCTGGGCCGAGCGGGTCGTCGTGAAGCGGGCGTTCGGGGGGAGCGCGGCCGCCTCGGTCCATCCGTCGGTTGCCGGCGACCTCGTCCGCTCGGGCGCCGAACGTGCCGTCAGGCGCGCCGCGGCCGGCGAGCTCCGTCCGCTCATCGTCGAGCCACCGGTCGTCGTCGAGGTCGAGTACCACCGCCCGATCGAGGCCGACTACGCGGCGCTCCTGCCGGGCGCCGAGCGCTTTGGCGATCGCGGAGTCCGCTACGAGACCGCCGACGCGGTGACCGCCTATCGCGCGTTCCTCGCCGGCGTCCGGCTGGCCGGCATCTGCGACTCATCGGGCGATCGATCGGACCCGCTGCGGGAAACCGCATACTTGGGCCGCCCATGACCGCCGACTGGGGACCGACCGAAGCGCTCCTTGCCCGCGTCGAGACGCTGGCCGGCGCCTGGAATGCGAGGGCCCGGACGTCGACGACCGCGGGCCAGGAACGTGCGCTCCTCCGACTGTTCGGGGTGTCGGGCCTCGATCGCATGGGCCGCCCGCTCGCGGGCGAGGTCGTCGACCGCTACCTGTCGGGCGGGCCGGGACGCCTGGCCGGCGGCGTCGCGCTGCCCTTCGCCGTGGCGCTCCTCGAGTACGACATGACCCCGCAGGCGCTCGCCCTCGACGTGGCGGCCGGGAGCATCGACCTCGCCCTCGAGGCCGAGCTCCTCCGCGATTCCGGTCGCCGCGCGGCGGCCGAGGCCGAGGCCGCGCGGCTCGCGGAGGGCGCCCTCGAGCGGATCGACGCCAACCGGACGGCCCGCCGGGAGCTCCTCGACCTCCTCGGCGACCCGGCGCGACCGTGGATCGGCCTGCCGCTGGCCGAAACGGACCTGGACACGGCGCGGCCCGCGGTCAAGCGCATCGTCCGCGACGGCGGGGACCTCGTCCGGGTGAGCGTCCCGGTCGGCCGGGAGCTCGCGGACCGGCTCCACGACGCAGGCGTGGACGTCCCCGACTGGCATGGGTCCGAATCTGGCGGCCGCGAGGCGGGCCCGACAGAGCCGACTCCTGCGGGCAGCCAGCGCGGCCTCTCCGAGCTGCGGCTCGTCGTCGACGAGACCGCGGCCGAGCGACGCAGTTACGTCCGGCTCGCTACCGTGACTCCCGGTCTCGCCGCCCCGGAGCAGGCCGTCGTCGCGGCGTTCGAGCGCGTGGACGTCGTCTTCGCCGACGTCGCCGCCGAGATCGTCGAGGGGCGGATCGACCCGGACCGTGCGCTGGCCGACCATACGTTCGCGAACCGCTTCCACCGAAGAGCCGGATCGGTGGTCGTCGTCGGCCCGGGCCCACACATCGTCGCGCCCGACATGACCCGCGGCGTCCCGTCGGATCCCGCAACGCGGGCCGGGCGCGGACTCGCGCTCCAGCTGCTCGGGGTGGCCCTCGCGCGACGGGGCGGCGTTCCCGCCGACCAGGTCGTCGTCGGGGCGATGCCGGCGTGGCTCCTCGAGGAGCGCGACTCGGCCGCCCGGGCGCTCGCCGAGGTCGCCGTCCGGAGGGCGCTCCTGCCCGACCATGCGCTGGCGTTCGAGGAGCCCCATGCCGCGCTCGGCTCTCCGATCGCGGCTCGCTGGCCGTTCATCCTCGCGGCGACGATCCCGTACGCCGGCTCGACCTCGCTCGTCATGCGCGAGACGACCGCGGCGGCCGCCGGCGGTGGGAGTGCGGTGCGTGCGGCCTCGGCCGTGGGTCGCGAGGTGGCCGCGTCCAGCAACGGCACGGCGCTCGACGGCGTCGCGCTCGAGCATGCGCGGGCGACGATCGCCGCCGCCGCATCGACGTTGGAGCGCCTCGCCGACGCCGGCTGGCGGGCGGTCCTCGGCCAGGCGTTCGAGGGCCCCTCGAGCGAGCGCCTGGGAGCCGACGCGGTGGTCGAGCGGACGGAGCCGTTCGACCCATTCGCCGACTAACGGCCGCTGGGCGCAGCCGAACGTAGCCGGACGCAGATGGACCGCACGATGGCCGAAGACGACGACAGCCGCCGCGACCCCGCGCCGCCACACGCGACGCCACACGCGACGCCACACGCGCCGCCACGCGCGACGCCTTCGGCCTTCCCCCGGCTCCGGCTGCGGACCGCTGCCGACGAGCTCTTCGACCTGCCGTGGGAGGTCCCGCTCGCGGACTGGCCCGACGAGGAGCATCGCTTCCGGACGCTGCCCGTCGGTCCGTCCCGCCACCTCGTGCGGTTCCTCGACGTGAACGAGGTGACCTTCGCGCTCAAGGAGGAGCCGCTCGGCGTCGCGCGGCGCGAGTTCGAGGTCCTCCGGCACCTCGAGGACGAGGGCCTGCCGGCGGTGTCGGCGGTCGGCCTCGCCGAGGCACCGGAGAGCGATACGGGCATCCTCATCACCCAGTACCTCGCCCACTCGCTCCAGTACCGCCGCCTCCTCATGCGGGTGCCGCTCGAGCCGGGCGCGTATCGCGACCGCCTGCTCGACGCGATGGCCTGGCTCCTCGTCGACCTCCACCGCGGCGGGGTCTACTGGGGCGACTGCTCGCTCGCGAACACACTCTTCCGTCGCGACGGCGATCGGATGCAGGCGTACCTCGTCGACGCCGAGACGAGCGAGGTCCATCCGAGCCTGTCGGACGGGCAGCGGGCCTACGACCTCGAGATCCTCGTGGAGAACGTCGCGTTCGGCCTCGCCGACCTCGCCGAGCTCCACGGCCGGTTCGATCCCGACGAGGCGATCGCGGCGGCCGAGTCGGTCCGGAGCCGATACGAGGCGCTCTGGGAGAAGCTCCACGAGACGCCCGAGCTGCAGCCCGGCGATCGACAGGCCGTGCGCAAGCGGATCCGCAAGCTCAACGAGCTCGGCTTCTCGGTCGACGAGATCAACGTCCGGCCCGCGGGCGACGGTGACCTCCTGCGCCTGCAGCTCGCGGTGACGACCCGCCGGTTCCATGCCCGCGAGCTCGAGAAGCGGACGGGCATCAAAGCCCTCGAGAACCAGGCCCGGCTGCTCCTCAACGACCTGAGCGAGTACGGGGCGTGGCTGTGCTGGTACGAGAAGCGCTCGATCGACCAGGAGGCGCTGGCCTACCGCTGGCTCCGAGAGGTCTACGAGCCATCCCTCACCCGGATCGCAACGGTCGCCGAATCGGGCCGCGACCTCGTCCAGGCGTACTGCGACCTGCTCGAGCACAAGTGGCTCCTGTCCGAGCGGGCGGGTCACGACGTCGGGATGGAGGCCGCGATGAGCGCCTACCTCGCGCTCGGCGCGCCCGCCCCGGAGGTCGCCGGCTGACGACGGCCGTCCGATCCGGCGCGATACCGCAATATGGCTCCTTCACGATCGCCCAGGAGCCCACGATGATCCCGATCACCCGCCTCAACCATGCCGTTCTTTAGCGCATTCGGGTTCGAGGAGATCGCCCGGGAAGGCGGCCGGATGGCGTTCCTGCGGGCGCGCGGATCGTCGAACCATCACGACCTCGGGCTGCTCGCGCTTGGACCGTCAGCGCCGCGTCCCCCGCGCGGAGCGACGGGGCTGTACCACCTCGCCTGGGAAGTGCCGACGATCGACGACCTCGCCGCGGCCGCGGAAGTCCTGTCGCAGGAGGGCGCTCTCGTCGGGGCGAGCGATCACGGTGCGACGAAGTCGCTCTACGGCCAGGATCCGGACGGGAACGAGTTCGAGGTCATGTGGATGGTTCCGCGTGACCAGTGGGGCGAGTTCGAGGGCCAGGCGCCGATCGCCCCACTCGACCTCGAGCGCGAGCTCGCGCGCTTCGGCCAGGCGACGTCGAGCCGGCCCAACTGACGGGGACGGCGACGCTCCGCCATCTCTCGTGAACGCAGGTGGTAGGGGAGGGTGGATTCGAACCACCGGCGTGCGGTGTATAAGAC
>VBHW01000085.1 GCA_005881055.1 Chloroflexota bacterium | reverse complement strand
CCATATCGGCAAGCTGGGCGTGCCCGTTCGTAATTTGCGATTGGTGTGGGTGCGATCGGAGGAGACGCTCAGCCCCTTCGTCCCACTCTGGAGCGTCACCGACGGGACCGGACGTCGACGCATCCTCACGCTCGACGGCGCTCTGGTTGGTTCGCTCCACGACTCGATCGATCGCGCGATCCACCGCTGACGACGATTGCGCCGAGACGGGCGCGTCGTACCATCGCGGGCGCAGGGGGTAAGAAGGGAGACCGCCGTGGTCGTGCACGCCATGGCGCCGGTCATCGTCGGCCGGGACGTCGAGCTCCGACGGATCGCCGACTCGTTCGTGCAGGCGGCCGAGGGGCGCCCGCAACTGCTCATCGTCCTTGGCGAAGCGGGGATCGGCAAGACGTGGCTCTCCCGGGAGGCGATCGCGCGCGCCCGCGCCGCGGGCAGTCATGTGCTCGCCGGCTCGTGCCTCGACATCGCGGGTGGCGGCCTGCCGTACCTGCCGGTCGCGGAAGCACTCCGAGGGCTCGCCCGAGCTGCCAGCCCGGAGGAGCTCGAGCGGATCCTCGGCCCGGCGCGGGACGACCTGGCCGCGATCGTGCCTGAGCTGGCCGCGGTCGCGGCGAAGGCCGGGGGGACCTCCACCGATGCAACGGCAATGGCCGAGGCCCGCGGGGCGAGCGGCCCGTCGGACATCAGCCAGGCCCGGCTCTTCGAGCGCTTCATCGGCGTCCTCAACCGGCTGTGCGCGGACAAGCCCGGGATGGCGGTCGTCGACGACGTGCAGTGGATCGATCGGGCATCGCGCGACCTCCTGACGTTCCTCGTCCGGAACGTGACGACTGAGCGGCTCGTCGCGATCCTGACGTGCCGCATGGACGATCTCCCGCGCGGGCATCCGGTGCTCGCCTGGCTCGCCGAGCTGAGCCGCGCGCCTGGCGGCGAACGGATCGAGCTCGGTCGCCTCGACGCGGCATCGGTCGGCCAGATGCGCGAGGCGATCACGGGGCGACCGAGCCGGGCGGACGAGACCGCGCTGCTCTGGCGCCGATCCGAGGGCAACCCGCTCTTCGTCGCGGAGCTCCTCCAGGAGGAACGGCTGGGGACGTCGGCAGGGATCGGCCGGCCCGCCTCGCTCGTGGAGATCCTCGTCGCGCGCGTCGCGCAGCTGACACCGGAGGCGGGCCATCTCGTCGAGGCGATCTCGGTCGCCGGTCGACAGGTCGACGAACGCCTGCTTGCCCTGGTCGCCGGGACCGACGAGGACGGGGTCGCTCGGACGCTCCGCCACGCGATCGCCAACGGCGTGCTCGTGGTGCCGGCCGGCGGCAACGGATATCAGTTCCGGCACGAGCTACTCCGGGAGGTCGTCGAGCAGGAGCTCCTGCCCGGCGAGGCGCGCGCCATCCACGAGCGGTTCGCTGAGGCGCTTGCGGAGCGGCCGGAGCTCGGCGACCCGAGCCCGGCCGGCGCCGCGGCGGAGCTCGCCCACCATTGGGCGCGGGCAGGCCGCGCGACCGAGGCGTACCACGCGTCGATCGTGGCGGCGAGCGCGGCCGAGGCCGTCGACGCGTTCGGCGAGGCGCTCGACCACCTCGAGCGGGCGATCGACCTCGAGGTCCATCTGCCGGAATCCGTCCAACCGAGCACGGCAGAGCGGCTCGACGTCCGCCGGCGCGCGGCGGACGTGGCGGACCTCGCCGGTACCTTCGATCGCTCGATCGAGCTGACGCGCGAGGCGCTCGGGATGGTCGATCCGACCGCCGATCCGACGACCGCCGGGATCCTCCACAGCCGCCTCGGCTACCTCATGTGGGTCGCGGGGCAGGGCCCGTCTGCCATGGCCGAGCACGAGATGGCGGTCGCGCTCGTCCCCGAGGCCCCGCCGTCGGCCGAGCGGGCGCGCGTCCTCGCCTCGTACGGTGGCGCGCTCATGGGCGCGGGACGCTACGCCGAGTCCCGGTCGATCTGCGAGGAGGCGATCGCCTGTGCGTCGGCGGCAGGTGCCGAGAGCGAGGAGAGCCGCGCCAGGAACATGCTCGGGTCCGACCTCGTGGCGCTCGGCGAGGTGGATGCCGGGCTCGCCGAGCTCCGTCAGGCGCGCGAGATCGCCGGCCGGTCGGGACCGCCCGAGCTCGTGATCGTCGCCTACCACAACCTCGCGCTGAACCTCGCCCAGGACGATCGCTTCGACGAGGCGCTCGTCGAGGCGCGTGCCGGCCGCGAAGCGGCGCGCAGAGCCGGCCTGGAGCGTCGCTTCGGCCAGGACCTGGCGGCCCTGGCGGCTGACATCCTCGTGCGACGCGGCCGGTGGGCGGAGGCCGACGACGTCACGCGCGAAGGGCTCGGGCTCGCCCAGCGACGGATGGTCACCGCATACCTCGAGGCCGTCCGCGGCCGCCTGCAGGCGCTCCGCGGGGACGTCGAGGAGGCGTCGCGCCGGCTCGATTCGCTCGACCGCGCGTCGATCGACCCGGACGTCGCGGCGTTCGTCGGGCAGGTGCGCGCCGAGACCGCTCTCGCCGCCGGTCGACCCGAGGACGCGCTCGCGGCCGTGGATGAGGCGCTGGGACGTCTCGCCGGGCTCGACGACTCGCTGTGGTCGTCGCCTCTCGTCGCGCTCGGCCTCCGCGCACTCGCCGACCTGGCCGAGGCGGGACGCGCCGCGCGCGACGCGGCAGGCGTCGAACGGGCATCCGACCGGGCGCGCCCCCTCGTCGAGCGCGCGGTCGCTCTTGCCCGCGTCGCATCCACGGGCAGTGCCCGGGCGTGGCTCGCATCCGCGCGGGCGGATGGGGCACGGATCGAGGGACGAGCCGACGTGGCCGCCGCGCGCGAGGCGGTCGATGCCTGGGCGGCGATCGGCGACGCGTACGCGCTTGCCGTCGCACAGTTCCGGGCGGCCGAGGCAGCACTCCGCGCCTCGGGGATCAGGGCCGACGTGGCGGCCGAGCTGCGCGCGGCATACCGCACCGCCGCGCTCGTCGGGGCGCGCCCACTGCAGCATGAGATCGAAGGCCTGGCGGGCCGGGCGCGCGTGTCGCTCGATGCCGAGGAGGCGCCTGGGCCGGGCGAGGTGGGCGGCGCTGGCGAAGCGGACGAAGCCGGCCGAACGGCTCCAGGCGTGCCAGCGGTAGAGGGTGTGCCCGGGCGGGCGGGCGACGCGGCGGCCCGTCGCCTCGGCCTGTCGACCCGCGAGATCGAGGTCCTCGCGCTCGTCGCCGGCGGGCTGTCGAACGGCGAGATCGCCGAGCGCCTGTTCATCACCCGCAAGACGGCGGCCGTGCACGTGACCCATATCCTCGACAAGCTCGGCGTATCGAACCGGGTCGAAGCCGCGATGATCGCGGCCCGGGTCGGTCTCACCGGCGATGACGCCGCTCAGGCCGGAACGTGAGGGCTACGGGCCGCCTGTAGGATGGCGCCTCCGCGAGGGCCGAGCGCCGAAGTCAACGAGGCATTCCGGGGGGAAGGAGGAGACCGTGCATCAGCAGTTGAAATTCGTGCCGAAGCTGTCCCCGCCCGACCTCGAGAAGGCCCTGGGGGTGCTGAAGGATGCGGGCGTGAACCTTGTCGCCGCGGGCGGCAGCAACCTCGAGTTCGACGGTGAGCTCATCATCGCACCGCAGGACGATCAGTTCGACGATGCCAAGAAGGCCCTCGTCGACGCCGGATACAAAACCACCCGGCTTGATGCCGGCAAGGACTTCAAGCTCTGCTGGCTGACTAACGACGCGGGACAGCTCCACGACTGCATCGCCGACGAGGCCGCCGCGAACCTCGCGAGCGGCAAGGTGATCCAGCACATCATCATCGGTGTCGAGAGGGACGACCAGGACCGGATCCCTGTCGCGGTGTACTCCGTCGACATCAAGTCTGCCGCGAACACGGGCGGCGGCACGGGCGGCTGAGCGGCGTCCGCCTGAGGACGCACAGAAAACGGACCGGGGAGCCGCCTCTCGGCGAGCTCCCCGGTCCGCATTGACACCCCCCGGATGCGCTACTCGACGTAGAACCCCCGGCCACCGCCGCCATACGACGGCACCTGGACGTTGGAGTGGCGACGCTCGGCCCTGTACAACATGTCGCGGTAGGGCTCGAGGACCGAGTTGGTCCCGGACTGCCCGCGCATGAGGTCCACGGACGGGTTCGAGATCTTCGGAGCGTGCGGCCCCCAGTAGGTCTTCTCGACCGGCGGGATCGCCGCGTGCTCTTCGGCCCGGAACTTGACCGCATCCCACGGGGCCACGGGCGGGATCGCTGCGTGCTCTTCGGCCCGGAACTTGTCGGCATCCCACTTCGGCGCCGTCGCGTAGAAGCCTGCGGGGCGGAACGGGGCCAGCTGGACTGCCGGCGCCCTGACGAAGTCGTCCGCCGCGCGGAACGGGGCGACGTTCTCGATCGCGGGGGTGGTCGTCTGTGCCGTCTGACGCGAGAGCGCCAGGCCGCCCAGGACGAGCCACGCGGCCACGATGCCGCCGCCGACCACCGCCTTGACGCGGAGGGACGAACCAGAGGTGTTGACTGACTGCAGTGACGTGGTCATCGAACTACTCCTTTCGACCAACCGCCGGACCGGTAGCCCCGGCCCGGCCGGTGCGGTCAGGGCTGGGCACCGGCCGGTCGGGGTCGGTCCAGTTCGGACTGGTGGGAGCCGCCGAAGAGGCGCGCGACACGCTGGCGGAAACCGACGGCGTCGATCGCGCCCGAGTTCCGGCTCCGCGCGGCGCGGCGGATCATCCGCTCACGCTCCGCCGTGCGAAGGTCCTCGGCGATCCTGAGCTTGGCCAGCTCGTAGGCGATGTCGGGGTGCATGGGTGGCCCTCCTATGTGTCGCCGTCCGACTGGTCGGCGACTGGGGCCACCGTAGGGCCGTGGATCGGGCGTTCCATCGGCCCGCAGCCGCATCCGCGCGGTCGCCCTACCTCAAAGTCATGGCCACCGCTTCGGGAGGTGCCTTAACGCGCACCAGTAGGCGCCAGCGCCAGATATTCGCGTGGCGACTACGGAACGCGGTTTCTGCCCGCGGGAGGACGAAATCGGTGGCGCCGTCAGCCGTACGAGCTCGGTAGGACGTCCCGCAGTCGCCTCACGAATAACCGTTCGAGCGGACATGGGGCCAGGGCTAGGACCCCCGTCCCGACGAGCTGAGGCTAGCGGCCGGTGAGGGCTTTCAGTGCGGCGGCGAGCTGTGCGTCGTTCGCGCTCGTCAGCGCCGAGGCGCCGTTCGACTTCAGCTCGTCCGGCGTTACCACGCGCGCACCCGACGGCAGTGCGACCGCCTGGTTCGGGCTGATCCCGTGGTGCCAGATCTGGCGGCCGTTCGGCGTCAGCCACTCGACCGTGCCGACGAGCACGGCCGAGCCGTCCGAGAGGTCGAACTCGTTCAGCACCGTCCCGGTCCCGAACGTCGTCTGCCCGAATACCTGGCCCCGGCCGGCGTCCTGGATCGCGCCGGCCACGATCTCCGCGGCGCTGGCAGTGCCGAGGTTGACGAGGACCGCCAACGGCAGGTTCGACGCGCGCTGGCGGGCTCCGGGACGATGGGATCCACGGCAGTCTCCAGGTGTCCGGGCGCGAGGCCCGTGAAATGATTGGCGGTGTGTGGACCGTCAGGCCGCAGCCGTCGCGCAGGTCGAGGACGAGCCCGGTCGCGCCGGCCTTCTCGGCCTCGCCGAGAGCGCCCTTGAGGTCGTCCGCCGCGCCCTTGCTGAACTCCTCGATGCGCACGTCCGCGATCGTCGTACCCGGGATCATCGCCCAGCTGATGGCCGGCACGGTGACCTCGGCACGCACGATCGTGATCTCGAACGGAGACGATCCCTGCCGGCCGATCTGCAGCTTGACCGAGGTGCCGGCCGGCCCCCGGATCGTCGCGACCACCTGGTCGAGCGTCTTCCCGTCTACCGGCGTTCCGTCGACGGCGAGGACGGCATCGCCGGCCCGCAGGCCGGCCTTCTCGGCGGGCGAGCCGGGCACGACCGACTGGATGACGAACTGGGCCTCGACCTGGCTCATCCGGGCGCCGATGCCCGTGATCGAGCCCGAGAGCGACTGATGCGACGCGCGGACCTCGTCCGGGGTCAGGAAGCGCGTGTGGCCGGTGTCGCCCACGGCGTCGACCATTCCCCGGGTCGCCCCGTAGGCGAGCTTGCTCGGGTCGAGCGCCGACTGGTCGACGTAGTGCTGGCGGAGGGCGTCGTACGCCTCCCACAGGGTCTTGAACTGCGGGGGCTCCGATGCCTGCCCGTTCGCCACCCCCGGGGCCGGACTGACCGGACCGGCGTACGCGGCGCGGTCGACCGCCATCCCTGCCGCGAAGGCGAGCACGAGGATGACGCCGATGGCGGCCGACAGGCCGAACCGGCGCCGCCGCGGCGGCTCGAGCGCCCAGGAGGGCAGGGCGAACCCCTCGCGAGCCCCCGGCTCGACCGGTCGCAGCCCCGGCCACGCCGGCGGGACCGTTCGCGTCGGAACGGGGATCGTCGCGGGAGAGGGCGCTGACCCCCCGGCTCCCTCCTCCGGTTCGACCGGATCGGGAGCGGCGGGCTCCGGGACGATGGGATCCACGGCAGTCTCCAGGTGTCCGGGCGCGAGGCCCGTGAAATGATTGGCGGTGTGTGGACCGTCAGGCCGCAGCCGTCGCGCAGGGTCCTGCACGGACGGTCGGGCCGACCGGTCGAGGTCGTGTCGGAGAGGATGCGCCACGCAGGCGATCGATGCCAGCCGGCGCCGCCAGCCGGCGAGCCGGATGCCGCGCGGTCGGCGGGGGCGTTCCGTCGAGGCTAGTTCCGCCTCCCGCGGAAGATCCCGATGACCTGCCGGACATCGTCGGCGTCGGAGCCGTCCGGGCGGTCCTCGAGGTAGCCGCCGAGGAGCCGGATCGCCTCGCTGAACCGGCCCATCCGCCCGAGGAGCACGCCCCGGTCGCGGCCGTGGTCGGGATTGACCGGCTCGATCACCGACAGGAGCTCGACGACGCCCAGCGCCGCCGTCCAGTCCCGATCGGCCAACCGCGCGACCCGCAGGTTGCGCAGGACCCTCGTGAGGATCTCGCGGCGGCCGGTCGGTCGGAGCATCGACGAATGGAACAGCACCCGCTCGCCGACGGCGCGGCGGAGGAGCGCCTGGCAGTCGTCCGGCGTGAGGACCCGGCCGGTCGTCGGGTCGACGATCGTCCCGTCGGGTGCGCCGACGACGAAGTGGCCCGGCATGCCGATCCCGTAGAGGGCGAGCCCGATCCGCCAGGCGACCTCGAGCTCGACGACCGCGATGCTGATCGGCAGGCCCACCCGCCGCTCGACCACCCGGTCGAGCAGGCTGTTCCCGGCGTCCGGATACTCGGCCGCTCTCGGCCCCCGGAACCCGGCCTCGCGGAAGAGCACGTCGTGGAGCCGGGCGAGGACAGTCTCTTGCGGATCGTCGCGGTCGAGCCGGATCCGCGTCCGCTCGGCGAGCCGGTCGAGTGCCGCCAGCGTCGGCTCGAACGCGAGGCCCGGCCGGCCGTCGGCCGCAATGAGCAGCGCACCGAGGGCGAGGTCGATTTCCGGCTCCGGACGGGCCACGAGACGGGCGAACCGGGCGCGGTTGGCGGCACGGGCCTCCTCGGTCGGAAGCATCCTCCGATCCTACAGCGAGATCGTGCTATCCTCGCCGCTCAATTCCAGGAAGCAGGTCGGAGATGCCCACGACCGAGACCGTCAGCCGTCCCGGCGCGCCCGGCACCATCGCCCTGCGCGATGCCCCGGCCGGGCTGCCCGACGCCCCCTCGCTTGAAGACCTCCGACCGCCGACGATCGCCGAATCCGGCGATCCCTTCTCGACCGCCCGGGTGCTCCATCTCGTCGCTCGCGTGGAGCGCGGCCGTCCGACCCGGCTCGACGACATCG
>VBHW01000084.1 GCA_005881055.1 Chloroflexota bacterium | reverse complement strand
GTGAAGAACGCGTTCGCCGCGAACGCCTCCGTGTTGGTGAGGCCCGCGTCGAGGAGGAACAGCGTGTTCACGCCCCAGATGAACGACGCGGCGAGCGTCGTCACGAGCGTGAGGACGAGGTAGACGCGCTGGACGTCGCGCGCGGCGCCGTCCGCGGCCGGGCTACCGCCGCTCAACGGCCAGGCGTCCCCCGAAGGCGATGAGGATCGCGCCCATCACCGCGTCGATGGCTCTCCGGACACGCGGCCGGCGCAGGACGTCGCCGGCACGGGCCACGATCGCCGCGTACGCGCTGAGCCAGGCGAGCGTCATCGTGACGAAGAGGAGGCCGAGCCCGACCATCGCCCAGGCCGCGTCGGGGCCCACCCGCGCGAACTGGGGAAGCAGGCTCGAGAAGAAGATCGCCATCTTCGAATTGCCGAGGTTGCTCAGCGCGCCCTGCCGCAATGCCGTCGTGGCTGAGAGTCTCCGTTCCCGCGGCGACGCATGGCGCACGTCCGGGCTCGGGCCCGGCCTGAGCGCGAGCCACAGCGAGTGGGCGCCGAGGTAGAGGAGGTAAACGGCACCGGCAATCCGCACGGCGGCGAACGCCGGCTCGGACGACACGAGGAGCGCCGTCAACCCGAGGCTCGCCGCGAGCGTCCAGGTCGCCTGCCCGATCCCGACGCCGAGCGCGGTGCCGATCCCCGCGGCACGGCCGCCGAGCAGCGTGTTCCGGATGGTCAGCGCCGTGTCCTGCCCGGGCGTGACGATGACGATCGCCGAGATGGCGAGGAACGCCGCGAACGATCCCTCCATCGACCAAGTGTCCCGGCTGCGCGGGCCGCTGGCAAGGGGCGGGCCCGGAGGGAGGCGCAGCCGCGGCTCGGCCCCGGAAATACGCCAGATAGCAGCCAGAAGACCGCGAAGTCGCCGATCACCGTCGGCTTGGGCGCCGGACCGGGCCGTCGTGCGTGCCGCCACGCTTCGACCGCGTAGCGATGCCCCACTGGGCATCAATTCACGTCCCCGCAGCACCACCAGTGCTAGACGCAACATTCGACCCCACCCGGCCGGAAAGGGTCTTGACAAGCCACCCTCTGCGTGTATTATTCCGTTAGGTTAATTAACCAGAAGGCGAAATGCAGACACAGACACAGACGCAACCGGATCAACTCAGCATCACCTTCGCGGCCCTCGCCGACCCGACGCGGCGCGCCATCCTCGCGCGACTCGCCAAGGGCGAGGCGACGGTCACGGAGCTGGCGGCCCCGTTCGACCTCAGCCTCCCGGCGATCTCGAAGCACCTCAAGGTGCTCCAGCGCTCGGGGCTCCTCGAGCAGGGACGTCAGGCGCAATGGCGGCCGTGCCGGCTGAAGCCGGAGCCGCTCCGGGACGCAGCCGAATGGGTCGGCCAGTACCGGCGGCACTGGGAAGCCAGCTTCGATCGCCTGGACGACTACCTCCGCGAGCTCCAGGAACAGGAGAAGACTGATGACGCTGGACACGACTGACACGAGACGAGGCGAAGGAGCAGGAACGATGGCAGTGCAGCAGCTCGGCAACGAACGGACGACGGCCTATACCGATGGCGCGGAGCTCGTCTTCGAACGGGTCTTCGACGCCCCGCGCGACCTCGTCTGGAAGGTCCTGACCGACCCCGAGCGTGTCACGAACTGGTGGGGACCTCACGGCTACACGACGACGGTCGAGGAGATGGACGTGCGACCCGGCGGGCGCTGGCGGTGGATCAACCACACGACCGGCGGCGAGGATGCCCCGTTCAAGGGCGAGTACCTCGAGGTGGTCCCGCCCGAGCGGATCGTCCAGACGCAGATCTTCGACGTCCCGGGGTTCGACGACCGGGCGGCGATCAACACGATGACGCTCGAGGACCTCGGCGGGCGGACGAAGCTCGTCGCGAGGAGCCGGTTCCCCTCGATCGACGACCTCCAGGGTGCTTTGGCCACCGGCATGATCGGCGGCGCGCTCCAGACGTACGACCGCCTGGCAGCCGAGATCGCGCGCGGCTAGACCCGCCTCATCGCGCATCAAATCGGCCCGTCGGGTGCGACCCGGCGGGCGCTGGCGGTGGATCAACCACACGACCGGCGGCGAGGATGCCCCGTTCAAGGGCGAGTACCTCGAGGTGGTCCCGCCCGAGCGGATCGTCCAGACGCAGATCTTCGACGTCCCGGGGTTCGACGACCGGGCGGCGATCAACACGATGACGCTCGAGGACCTCGGCGGGCGGACGAAGCTCGTCGCGAGGAGCCGGTTCCCCTCGATCGACGACCTCCAGGGTGCTTTGGCCACCGGCATGATCGGCGGCGCGCTCCAGACGTACGACCGCCTGGCAGCCGAGATCGCGCGCGGCTAGACCCGCCTCATCGCGCATCAAATCGGCCCGTCGGGCAGCGCCCGGCGGGCCTCCGATTCCCGGCCGGGCGTCACTCAGTCCGATACGACCGCGCTGAGCAGGCGGTCGAGCCCGAATGCGAAGGCCCTGTCGACGTCGCCGCCGAGGCGGAATGCGCCTGCGAGCTCCATGGCGGCGAAGCCGTGCGCCCAGGCCACGACGGTCCGCGCAGCCTCGAGGGTCTGTTCACCCGCGGTGAGCTTCTCGAGCGTCCGGATGATCGGCTCGCTCGCCCGCTCGGCGAGGCTGGCGTCGACCTGCCAGGATTCCGGAAGGCGAGCGAACAGGAGCCGGTAGGCCTGTGGGTACGCGCCGGCGAACGCCCGATGCGCCACGGCCATCGCGCGCAGATCCCGCCGCGGGTCACGGGAGGACGCGGCGGCATCGAGCGATCGGCCGAGCTCCTGGATCGCGTCGTTCCCGATGAGCCGGATGAGGTCCCCGCGATCGCGGACGTGCTTGTAGAGCGATGGGGCGCGGACGCCCACGGCAACCGCGACCCGCTGCATCGACAGGCTCTCGAGACCCTCGGACTCGAGCAGGCGACGCCCGGCGCTGACGATCGCCTCGAGCGAGGTTCGCGGCGGGGTCGGCATCCGTCCTCCGGGTCACACAAAGATGGCTATTGACAGTAGCGATGAAGACTATGTATCGTAGCCATGGCGATCGTACCCGACCGCCGCCGCCGATGCAAGCACCTCCACGAGGACACCGTCATGCAGCTCTCCCCATCGATCCACCAGATCGGCTCCGACGTCGTCAACGTCTACCTCGTCGACGACGGAGGCCAGGTCACGATCGTCGACGCCGGCCTCGCCGGCCAGTGGAAGGAGCTCGTCGAGGAGCTGGGCCTGATGGGTCGCTCGCTCGACGACGTCCGCGCGGTCGTGCTGACCCACGGCGACACCGACCACACCGGGATGGCCGAACGCCTCCACCGGGAGGCGGGCGTCCCGATCTACGTCCACGAGGCCGACGCGGCACGAGCGCGCGGCGAGGTGACCAAGAAGATGACCGGATGGGGCCCGGTCCGGATCGGACCGCTCGGTCGGTTCCTCGTCTATTCGGCGCGTCGCGGCGGCCTGCGCACGCCGAAGACGCCGGACCTGGTGACCTTCGGCGACGTCGCCACGCTCGACGTCCCGGGCGCGCCGCGAATCGTGCGGATGCCCGGTCACACGCCGGGTAGCGTCGCCTATCACATCCCTGCGGTCGACGCGGTCTTCGTCGGCGACGCGCTGACGACGCGCAGCGTCCTCACCGGCGAGAGCGGCCCCGGTCCCGCGCCGTTCACGCTCGATCCGAAGGGCGCTATGGCCTCCCTCGACGCGCTCGAGCGCGTCGAGGCCAGGATGGTGCTGCCCGGCCACGGGTCACCGTGGAACGACGGTGTCGCCGAGGCCGTCCGCCGCTACCGGTCGGCGGCCGGGTGAGGGATGATGTGGTCGCCGAACGCGCACCCGGAAGGAGAGGGGCGATGGGCGACATCACGCGGCACGAGACGCAGCAGATCGAGGACGCCAACGCGTCGGGACGCGTCCCCGTCGTGTTCGTCCATGGTCTATGGCTGCTGCCGAGCAGCTGGGACCGCTGGCGGGCCCTCTTCGAAGAGGCTGGATACGCGACACTCGCGCCCGGCTGGCCGGACGATCCGGAGACCGTCGCAGAGGCGAACGCCGATCCCAAGGTCTTCGCCAACAAGTCCATCAAGGAGGTCGCCGACCACTTCGAAGCCGTCATCCGCCGGCTCGACGCGAAGCCGGCGATCGTCGGCCACTCCTTCGGGGGGTTGCTGACGCAGATCCTCGCCGGTCGCGGGCTGTCCGCCGTCTCCGTGGCGATCGACCCGGCGCCGTTCCGGGGTGTCCTGCCGCTGCCGATCTCCGCGCTGCGGGCAGGATCGCCCGTCCTCGCCAACCCGCTCAATCGCGGGCGGGCTGTGCCACTGACCTACGACCAGTTCCGGTACGCCTTCGCCAACGCCGTGTCCGAGGACGAGGCGCGCGAGCTGTACCTGACGTTCGCGGTCCCGGCGCCCGGCGAGCCGCTCTTTCAGGCCGCGTTCGCCAACATCAACCCGTGGACCGAGGACAAGGTCGACACGAAGAACCCCGACCGAGG
>VBHW01000083.1 GCA_005881055.1 Chloroflexota bacterium | reverse complement strand
GCGCGCTCGGGTTCGCCCGAAGGGGCGCCGGCGGGGTCGTCGTCATCACGGACCGCGCCATGTCCCGCGAGCGGCTGCCGATCCCCACGCCGCTCGCCGTCGGTGCCGTCCACACGGCGCTCACGAACGCCGGCCGCCGCGGCCGCATCGACGTCGCGGCCGAGATGAGCGACGTCCTGGACGTCCATGGCGCCGCGATGGCGCTGGCGACGGGCGCGACGGCCGTGCACCCCTGGCTTGCCATCGAGCTGGCCGCGGAGATCGCGGGATCGCGCGGCGCGGAGGAGCTCGACCCGAGCGAGACCGTCGGGCGCCTCATCACGGCATTCGAGGCGGGCTTCCGCAAGACGCTCGCTCGCATCGGCATCTCGGCCGTGGCGTCCTACGTGGGTGCCGCGCTGTTCGAGGCCGTCGAGCTCGCGCCCGATGTCGTCGCTCGTTGCTTCCCCGCCGCGCCGAGCTGGCCGGGCACCGTCACGCTCGAGGTCATCGCGCGGCGCCAGCTCCTTCGACTGGAAACGGCTCGCACCCTCGCGGAGGCCGGCTCCGGACCGCGCGAGGCGCGCCTCCCGGATCCCGGTCTCGCGCGCTATCGAGCGGACGGAGAGCGGCACTTGTACGCACCCCCGGTGGTCCGCGTGCTCCAGCGGCGGGTGAGCGACGAGGCCAGTGACGAACGCGACGCCGAAGCCGCCGTCGGGATGCTGGCGCCCGATCCCGAGCCGGCCGTGGTCCGCGACCAGCTCCGACTGAGGCGGCCGCGTGGCAGTCGCCCGGTCCGGCTCGCCGAGGTCGAACCGGTCGAGGCGATCGCCCGGCGGTTCGTGGCCTCGGCAATGAGTGTCGGTGCGCTGAGCCCGGAGGCCCACCGTGCCGTGACGATCGGGATGCAGCGGGCCGGCGGCTCCGCGAACACCGGGGAGGGTGGCGAGGATCCCGCGTGGTACGCGCCGGGCCCGGACGGCGAGCGCCTCGATGCCCGCATCAAGCAGGTCGCGTCCGGCCGATTCGGGGTGACGACGGCCTACCTCGCCCGCGCCGACCAGCTCGAGATCAAGATCGCCCAGGGCTCGAAGCCCGGCGAGGGAGGTCAGCTGCCCGGTCGCAAGGCGACGGCCTACATCGCCGCGCTTCGTCGCGCCCAGCCGGGCCAGTCGCTCATCAGCCCGCCGCCGCACCACGACATCTACTCGATCGAAGACCTGGCCCAGCTCATCGCCGACCTGCGAGCGGTCGCCCCGCGGGCGCGAGTCGGCGTGAAGCTCGTCGCGAGTCGGGGCGTCGGGACGATCGCCGCCGGGGTGGCCAAGGCCGGCGCCGACTACATCCACCTCGCCGGGCACGCGGGAGGCACCGGGGCCTCGCCGCTCAGCTCGATCAAGCACGCCGGCGTCCCGTGGGAGCTCGGGCTGGCCGAGACGCACCAGGTGCTCCTGCGCAACGGTCTGCGCCACCGCGTCGCGATCCGGACGGACGGCGGCCTGCGATCCGGCCGCGACGTCGTCGTCGCGGCACTTCTCGGAGCCGAGGAGTTCGGGTTCGGGACCGCGCTCCTCGTGGCGATCGGCTGCGACATGGCCCGCCAGTGCCACCTGGACACCTGTCCGACCGGTGTCGCGACGCAGCGCGAGGACCTGCGTGCGAAGTTCACGGGCTCGCCCGACCAGGTGGAGCGCCTCGTACGCTCGATCGCGGCCGAGGTGCGCCTCGTCCTGGCCGAGCTCGGCGCGCGCTCGGTCGGCGAGGTCATCGGCGAGGCGCGCCGGTACCTCCGGCCGGTCGCGGGCTCGAGCCTCTCGCTCGACGCGGTCGTGGGATCCCCGCGCTGGCCTGCAGGCGAGGCACGCAGGGCCAGCCCGGCGGCGGCAGCCGCGGTCGTCAGCCGCGAGCCTGCGTCGGCCCTCGAGCACCGCGTCGTCGCCGAGGTGGCGGAGTTCGGGCCCGGCTCGGCCGGTGTCTTCGCGATCACGACGGCCGATCGCTCGTTCGGCGCGGAGCTCTCTGGTGCCCTGGCGCGCGGCGAGATCCGCGGCCCGATCCGACTGGGCCTGGGCGGCGCCGCCGGCCAGAGCCTGGGCGCGTTCCTCGCCGACGGCATCGAGCTCCGGCTCACGGGCCAGGCGAACGACTACGTCGGCAAGGGCATGTCGGGCGGCGTGCTCGTCGTCCGCCCCGAGCCGGACGTCCCTGAGCCGCACCGCCAGGCCGTCGCCGGCAACACGTGCCTCTACGGCGCGACCGGCGGCCGGCTCCATCTCGTCGGCCGGGCCGGCATGCGCTTCGCCGTCCGCAACTCCGGCGCCGAGGCGGTCGTCGAGGGGATCGGCGCCCACGGCTGCGAGTACATGACCGGTGGCATCGTCGTCGTCCTCGGACCGGTCGGCCCGAACTTCGGCGCGGGGATGACCGGGGGTCGCGCCTACCTGTATGCGCCGGAGGGCCTGGGTGCCGACGTGTTCCACGCAGGGGCCGTCACGACGGCGACGCTCGCGGAGGCCGTCCGCGAGCGTTCGGACGGGGCGCTGCTCGTCGCCGACCTCGTGCGCCTCCTCGACGCGCATCGCGCCGCCGGTTCGGCGCTATCCTCGCCACCGACCGGTTGCCGCTCGGCGACATGTGGCTGGTCGAGCCGGCCGAGTCCCGGAGCGTCGATTCGGGCACCGCTTCGCAACCTTCTCGCGACCTCGTCGCAGCCGACGGGCGGCGGGTCCACGGCTAGCCTGTAAGGCGGGTAGCAGAACGGCCCAGGCTGGCCGCCGGGCAGCGGGCGGCGCCACGAGGGCAGCGAGAGATGATCGACGCTTCAGACCGACTCCAATTCGATGCCGTCCGCGACGGACACTCCGCCCCGGTCACGTGCTCGGCGTGCGGCTGTCGACTCGAGCGGATCGGCCTCGTGCAGCAGGCCGCATGGTTCCACTTCTCGGCGATGGGCGGCCGCGATGCGCGGGGCTGCCGGGTCGACTGCGCCGAGCGCGCTCACGACGCCGGCGGACGCACCTGACCGAGAGCGGCCTCTAGCGCCTGGCCGCAGGAGTCTTCTGGCGCGCGCCGCCTCTGGCGCGCCGACGATCAGCGCCCGGCCGCCCGAGTCTTCCGGCGTGGGCCGTCCTCGCGGGCCGGCTCGGCCGCCATCCGATAGCCCACGCCGCGCACTGCCACGACGTCAGGCCCGCTCGCGGCACGGATCTTCGATCGGAGCCGCGCGAGGTGCGGCTTGAGCCACAGCAGATCCGGATCGGCCTCGGCCGGCCAGCCCGCGCGGGCGAGGCGATGGTGGGGCACGAGGTCGCCGCCCGCCCGGACGAGCGCCTCGAGCAGCCGGTACTCGGTCGGCGTCAGGCTGAGGGTGCGGTCGTCGACGCGCGCCTCGTGGCGCCCGGGCTCCAGGCGCAGGGTCCCGAGGGCGAGGCCGCCGCCCGCCGCACCGCGCCCGCCGGCCGCATCGGCTCGCCGGATGAGCGCAGAGATCCGGGCCAGCAACTCGGCCCGCCCGAACGGCTTGACGAGGTAGTCGTCGGCGCCGATCTCGAGCGCCCGCACCTTGGCCTCCTCGGTGCTCTCGCCCGAGACGACGAGGATCGGCACATCGCCGCCGGCGCGCATCTGGCCGGTGACCGTGAAGCCATCCGGGCCGGGCATCGCGAGGTCGAGGAGGACGAGATCCGGGCCCTCCTCGCGGAAACGGCGCACGGCGGTCAGCCCGTCGTAGGCCGTGATCACCTGGTGGCCCTCCGTGCCGACGAGCGCGGTGATCGCGCCGACCATCGCCGGGTCGTCGTCGACGACGAGGATGCGCAGTGGTCGCGTCGCCGGCACCGGCAGCCTCCCCCGCTAGACCGCCACCGCGGCGGGCAGCGCGAGGACGAACCGCGCCCCGGGCCCCTCGCTCGGCTCACACCACAGGCGGGCCCCCATCGACTCGGCGAGCCGCCGGGCCGCGAAGAGCCCGATGCCCGAGCCACGCACCGTGTGCGTGTCCCGTCGCGCATAGGGCTCGAAGATCCGCTGTCGCCATTCGATCGGGATGCCCGGCCCTTCGTCGGCGACGCCGAGATGGGCGACGCCCTCGACGAGCGCGCAGTCGATGGTGATCGTCGTGTCCGGCGGGGCATACTTCACCGCGTTCTCGACGAGGTGCTCGACGATCTGGCGGAGGCGCGGCGGATCGACGAGCACGAACAGGCGGACGGGGATCCGGACATCGACGCGATGACGACGCAGCAAGGGCCGGATCGAATCGATGACGTCCTGGACCGCCTCGCGCACGTCGACCGGGACGACCTCCGCCGGCAGCTCCTGGAGGGGCCGAACGGAGGCGAGGATCGAGTCGACGAGGCGGTCGAGCCGCTCGATCTGCTCGATCGTCGCGTCATGCCAGCCCGCCCTGATCGAGCGCCGCTCCGGGTCGCGCGACTCGCGCCCGTCGAGCGCGGGCTCGTCGGCGAGGAGATCGGTGTACGCGCGAACCACGGCCAGGGGCGTGCGGAGCTCATGGGTGACGAGGGCGATGAGCTCGCTGCGCGCCTCGTCGATCGCCTTGAGCGACTCGACCTGCATCTCCGCCTCGCGGGCGATGCGGCCCTTCTCGATGATCCCCGCGAGGAGGTCGCCGATCGCCGACAGCTGCTCGACGTCCGCCTGCGTGAAGTCCCGTGGCTGCTCCGTCTGCAGGTTGAGGACGCCGACGACCTGGTCGTGCCACGACAGCGGCACGGACAGCATCGACGCGATGAACCGCCGCTGGTCGATCCCGCGCACCCACAGGAAGCGCGGCTCATGGCGGACGTCCGGGATGATCATCGGCTCGCGAGTGGCGGCCACCCGGCCCGTGACCCCCTCGCCGTGCGGCACCCTGGCCCGGCCGATCTGGTAGCGGTCGAGCCCGTTCGTCGCGGCGAGGGTCAGGTACGCGCCGTCGCGATCGAGCAGGTAGAGCGAGGAGACGTCCGCGTGGAGGACGTCGCGGGTCTCGTCGACGATCGTCTCGAGGAGCTCCTCCCACGTTCCTGCGGTCGTCGCCAGCCGCGCGACGCGGTGAAGGAACCGGAGCGGCTCGAGCTGGTCGAGCTTCCCCTGGCCGGCTTCGGCCGAGCGGGGCGGATCGAGATCGAGGTCGGACACGGCCATCACCTTACAAGCCTAGAGAACACGCGCCCGGACGATGGTTGCGAGACGGTTGCGGCTCCGGCGCGCTACGGTCGTGGAGTCACGGCGTGACCGCCCGCAGAGCCGTCGAGCGGGTTCGATCGAACGGCGCCGGGATCGCGGACGTGGCCAATGCCGCTGTCCGCGCGGAGCCCGGCGGCATCGGGACGGCGGGCGCCCGGGACCCGCTCCGGCGGGAGGTCAAGCTCCTCGGCTCCCTCCTCGGCCAGGTCATCGCCGAGCAATCCGGCCCCGACCTCCTCGACCTCGTCGAGCGCATCCGCCGGAAGACGATCGCGATCCGTCGATCGGAGGACCCGGACGAGCGACTGCGCCTCGCGAACGAGCTCGAGCTCGACCTCGTGGCAGTCGATGACCCAGAAGTGGGCCTCGATCGCGCCGACGCGCTCATCCGCGCCTTCGCGCTCTACTTCCAGCTCGCCAACCTCGCCGAGGAGCGCCATCGGGTGCGGACCCTGCGCCGCCGTGCGCGAACGAGTGGCCGCGCGGGAATCGAAGGCTCGCCCGCCTGGGCGCTCGCCGAGCTGCCCCGCGAGGAGGCGACGGGTCCGGCCCTGCGCGCACATCTGGAGCGGCTCGCGATCTCCCCGGTCCTCACGGCGCATCCGACGGAGGCCCGCCGGCGGACCCTCCTCCTCGCGCTGCACCGCTGCGCCGCGCTCGTGGAGCGGCTCGACGACAGTCGCCTGACGCCCGAGGAGGACGCCGAGCTGAGGCGACGGCTGCGTGAGGAGATCACCATCCTCTGGCGGACGACGACGCTCCGGCTCGCCCAGCCGACGCCCCTCGACGAGGTGCGGACGGCGATGGCGTTCTTCGACGAGACGCTCTTCCGCGCCGTGCCGCTGCTGTACCGCAGCCTCGACCGGGCGCTCGATGCGACGACCGCGGCGGACGGCCGGCCGACCGGCACGCGGCCGCCCCTCGTTCCGGCGTTCATCGAGTGGGGCAGCTGGATCGGCGGCGACCGCGACGGCAACCCGTCCGTGACGGCCGAGATCACCGTCCAGGCGCTGCGGATCCAGGCGGACCACGTGCTCCGCGGCTACGAGAATGTCGCGCTCCGGCTCATGCAGGCCGTCTCGCCGATCGTGCCCGACGGGCAGCTCGCGCGGCCCCTGGCGACGCGGCTCGGCCGCGACGCGGACGACCTCTCGGACTTCGTCCGCCAACTCGACCGGCGGTTCCCCGGCGAGCCCTACCGCCGTCGACTCGGCGCGATGGCCGAGCGGCTCCGCCGGACCCGTGCCCGACTGACGGAGCAGGCGGCCCCGCTCACCGGACGGTACGAGTCGGCGAGAGACCTCGTCGTCGAGGTCGCCGAGCTCCAGGAGGCACTGGCGGCGGACGGCCTCGATCGCGCCGCGTACGGCGAGCTCCAGGACCTGCGCTGGCAGGTGGAGACGTTCGGCTTCCATCTCGCGTCACTCGAGGTCCGCCAGCACTCCGAGGTCCATGCGGCGGCGCTCGCCGACGCGCGAGCCGGGCGACTGGACGCCGAGCACCCGTCGGCGCCGGGGGTTCCGGCCGCGGAGGTGCTCGCGACGTTCCGGGCGATGGCGGCGGTCCAGGATCGGTTCGGCGAGCCGGCCTGCCACCGCTACGTCATCAGCTTCACGCGGGGAATCGGCGACGTGCTCGCGGTCCTCGAGCTCGGCGCGCTTGCGGGATCCTCCGAAGTCCCCGCGGGCGCGACGTCCGGGCTCCCGCCGGCGACACCCGCGCTCGACGTCGTGCCGCTCCTCGAATCGGCCGACGCGCTGGAGTCCGCCGGTGAGATCCTCCGCGGCCTGTTCGCCGACGGCGCCTACCGTCGCCATCTCATCGGCCGCGGGGATCGTCAGGAGGTCATGCTCGGCTACTCCGACTCGAACAAGGAGTCCGGCTTCCTCGCGGCGAACTGGCTGCTCTACCGCGCCCAGGAGGCCCTCGTCCGCGAGGCCCGCGCTGCCGGGGTCCGGCTGACGCTGTTCCACGGCCGAGGCGGGGCCATCGGCCGTGGCGGCGGCCCGGCGAGCCGGGCGATCCTCGCCCAGGCCCCGGGATCCGTCGACGGCCGCCTGAAGCTGACGGAGCAGGGCGAGGTGATCGCGGCCCGCTACGGCAACGCGGCGATCGCGCTCCGGGAGCTCCAGCAGGTGACCTCGGCCGTGCTCCTCGCGTCCACGCAGGCCCACGACGAGGCAGTCG
>VBHW01000112.1 GCA_005881055.1 Chloroflexota bacterium | reverse complement strand
CGGTGCGCTCCTCCTCATCGGGATCCTCGGGCTCGCGGGCGCGCTGCCGGCCTGGCTGCTCCTGCTCATCGCCGCGATCTCCTCGCTGACGGCGCCGCTCTCGGCGACCGGGCTGCGCAGCCTCTTCCCGATCATCGTCCCCAGCCACCTCTGGGAACGGGTCAACGCGATCGACTCGAACGGCTACGTCGTCGCCTCGGTCATCGGGCCGCCGCTCGCCGCCGGCATGGTGGCGCTGTGGGGCGGCCCGATCGCGCTCATCCTCATAGGCTGCATCTTCGGGGTCGCGGCGCTCGTCCTCGCCCGCGTCCCCGATCCCGCGACCGACACGATGTCGACGGGGAACCTCTTGCTCGACGCGTGGCAGGGCCTCCGCTACACGTGGCGGAATCCGACGCTGCGCGGCCTCGGGTTCTCGATCTCGGTCCTCAACCTCGTGGGCGGCACCTTCACGATCGTCATCCCCCTCATCGTGCTCGAGCGGCTCCACCTCGGCGAGGCGGCCGTCGGGCTCGTGTACGCCGTCCAGGGTCTTGCGGGAGTCGGCTCGGCGCTCCTCTTCGGCCGGATCGACAGCCGCGGCCGCGAGGTCCCGATGCTCTTCCTGCCGATGACCGTCATGGCGCTCGCCGTGGCCGTCCTCCTGGCGAGCTCCAGCATCCTCGCCGTGGGCCTCGTCATGGTCGTCACGGGCTTCGTGAATGGGCCGCTGGACATCGCCCTGTTCACGCTCCGCCAGCGGCGCACCGATCCGGCGTGGACCGGGCGTGCGTTCGCGGTGTCGATGTCGTTCAACTACCTCGGCGTGCCGATCGGGTCGGTCATCGCGGGAACGGTCGCCGCTCGATCGCTCGAGGCGGCTGTCGCGATCGGCGTCGTCGCGTGCCTCCTCGGCGCCCTCATCGGCGCGGTGATGGTCCCCGCCCGCGAGCCCGCGACGGAGTAGCCGGCCGGTTCGACCTCGACCGCCCCGTCCGCCATCTCTCGGTCAGAACGGCTTCAGGATCATGAGCCAGACCAGCACGACGAGCCCGATGCCCCCGACGAGCGTGATCGCCTCCGGACGACGCGAGTCGAGCATGGCGAGGAGCTCATCGACGGACACCGGCGGCGGAGGCGGCTCCTTGCTGCCGAACGTCGCCTGGCCGAGCGCACGCCGGACACCCGTGTAGTAGGTCGACGCGAGGACGTACATGAGCACCAGGACGGCGACGAGGACCCCGATCGCGGCCCAGGTCCACAGCTTCGCGAACCAGCTGCCCATGATCCCGGCGACGATGCCGGCGATGAGCAGGACGAGCAGCGCCACGTACATGACGGCCAGGGTCGACGACGACAGGTCCAGGAGCGCCGCGATGCGCGCGGGCTCGCGCTCGGCGCGCACCCGGAACGCGACGAAGGCCGACGCGCCATGGGCGAGCACGAACGCGAACGCCGCGAGCACGTGGATCAGGACCACCCACGGATAAAACTCCATCCTCTCCCTCCGGTTTCTCGTCGGGTCGACGCCCGTCAGGCCCCCGTCCGAAGCGTTCCAGCCGCCGATGGGCTCGACGGGTTGGCCGGACCGATCAGGTTTGCCGCGCGTTGGATGACGAGCTTCGCGAGCGCAACGAGCTGGGCCTTGGACGCCTGGCTCGACGGGGTGCCGACGTCGAAGACGAGGACGCCCTTGCGGACGGCGATGACCGCGGGAGCACCCGGTCCGCCCGTCACGAGGGCGGCCTGGTCGGCGCCGACGTCGGCGGTGACGTCGGCGGGCTGGCTCATCTCGCCCGTGGTCAGCGTGTAGGTATCGCCCGTATCCGCCGGCTGGGTGACGAAGACGTCGAACTCGATGCCGCCCGTTGCCGACGACTTGCCCGCATACACGCAGTAGGCACCCGTGCCCTCGACGCCGGTCGTGTTCGCGGTCGGCGTCCCGGCACCGCTCACCCCGGCCGCGGCGAAGTCACCGGGTCCGAGCAGGGCGCAGAAGTCTCCGCCCGCCGCGATCGGCCCGCCCGTCGCGAGCCCGCTGGTGTTCCCGGTGGAGCTGCTCGGGGGGCCGCCGGGCGCGTTCGAACCGGCCCCCGGCGTCGCGCCGGCTGCGCAGCCGACCAGGCCGGCCGCGGTGAGTCCCACCAGGACCGCCCGCCAGCCCTTCCGCCCTCGTCGCCCGATCGCACGCACGCCCGTCCTCCGCTATGACCCGGCGATGGTCCGCCTCCCTGCGGACATTCTTCGTGCTGGCCACCGGGCTTTCAAGTATGCGGGGTGCGGCAGCTACGATCGCCGCTGCGCGTGGCCGGCCGGGCTGCGGCCGCGGGCGAGGTACGAGCTGGCGGCGAACGCGGCCTTGCGCATCGCCTCCGGCGCGGGCGCCGCCCACTGGTCCTCGTCACGGTCGAGCTGCGCGACGAGGCCGTGCAGCTCAGGGTCGTCACCCGCGTAGGTGGTCACACGCTGGGCGACCGCCTGGATCGCCGCCCGGGCGGCCGCGTACTGGCCGGCCCGGTTGAGGCTCACCGCCACCTGCCGGGCTCGCGCGGCGAAGACGTTGGCCACCGCGCGATCGACGGCGCGATCCCGTGGCTGGGCGTCGTTCGCCGCGTCGTCCGCGTACGTCCAGCTCAAGGTAACCGGCGGGGAGGACAGGGCGCCGTCGGCGTCGGCCACGGCGAGCAGCGCGCCGATCTCGCGGCCCATCTCGCCGTACGGGAAGCGCAGCCGCAGGACGACCGCGAGCTCCTGCTCGGAGACGAGGTCCCCGAGCGTCACGTGCGTGCGGTTGCCCCGGCGCTCGACGCGATAGGGCGTGAGCGGCTCCACGTCCAGCCCGTCGGCTGCCGTCACCTCGACGAACGCCGATCGGGCGACGACCTGGAGCACCTCGCCGACTTCGCTCGTGATGTGATCGGCGATCTGGGCCGCGTCCGCGATGTAGTAGAAGTGACCGCCGCCGGCATCGGCCATCGCCTGGAGGAGGCGCTCGTCGAAGTCGTCGCCGACGCCGAACGTCGACGTCGTCACCCCGCGTTCGCGCAGCTGCGCGGCGTGCCGCTCGAGCTCTCCCGAATCCGTGATCCCGACGTTCGCGAGGCCGTCGGTCAGGAGGAGGGCGCGGTTGACGCCGTGGCCGGCGAGGTGCAACGCCACCTGCTCGCAGCCGCGCAGCCAACCCCCTGCGAGGTCGGTCGACCCGCGAGCGTCGATCGCGCGGAGCCGCTCCACCGCGTTGCGGCGGGCTTCGGCGCTCGCCGGGGCCGACTCGACGACGAGGTCGATCTGCTCGTCGTACACGACGATCGCGAAGCGGTCCTCGGGATGCAGGCGTGCCAGCGCATCCTCGACGGCCTTGCGCCCGAGGTCGATCTTGGCCCCGCTCATCGATCCGGATCGGTCGAGCACGAAGGCGAGGTTCACCGGCTGCCGCTCGGTCCGTGGGGCGGCCGGTGCGACCACCTCGACGAGGACGAAGCGCTCGCTGCGATGGGCCGCCCTGACGAGGCGGCGATCGGGTCGGGCGTGGACGGTCATGGTCGGTCCTCCTTCAGGACGTCGTGAGCGATCGAGACGAGGCGATCGACGCGCCGGCTATCGAGCCGGCTGAGCGGGCGGCGGATGTGGAGCTCGACGTCCGGCGTCAGCGAGATGCGGTCCCACTGCGACCGTGTCGGGATCGTGGAGGGTTCGGCGAGGCCGAGGACGTCCTCGGGGCGCCGATCTGCGCGCTGGGAACGGGCCTGGCGGACGCGAGAGGCACGAGGGAAGCCCCGCCCGCGGCCGGCGGCGGGCGCACCGGCGAGGCCTGCAAGGCGGGATAGGCCGGTGGCGCCACGGACGGTGGAAGCGCGGACCGGCGGGACGTGCCCTCGAGCAGGCGCCGGACGTACTCGAGTGCAGACCCTGACGGCTTTGGCTGCGGCGCGGCGACGAGTGCGGCGACCTCCGCATTAGACAACGCCCCGAGGCGTGTCCTGATCTCGGCGAGCGGCAGGTGGCTGCGCTGGAGCTCACGGATGAGCCGCAACCGGGTGAGCGCCGACTCCGGGTAGCGCGCGCCAGGGCCCGACTGTCCCGGAGCGGGGAGCAGGCCCTGCGCGACGTAATAGCGAACCGTGCGCGGGGTAACGTCGGCGAGCCTCGCCAGGTCGGAGATCGGGTAGACAGGACCGGTGTTGGTCGTCATGGGTCCCTATCATGACAGCGCAACGTTACACTGTCAAGACTGGCACCCGCGGCGATCCGCCGAGATCCTCGGAGTGGGACCTGCGCCTCGGACCGCACGATGAAGCCCCGCCGCCCGAGCTGATCGGACGACGGGGCTCCGGATATCGAGTCGGATGTCGCGCGCTATTCGCAGCCGCTGACGACTCCATGACTCTTGTCCGAATTGACGCCCTTGAGGCAGTACGCGCTGTGGCCGAGGAGGGACGAGCTAAAGCCGTTCTGATAGTTGCCGTTGGCTCCAGGGAACCCGAGGAGGACAGAGTCGTCTCGGCCCGGAGGCGCGAAGCCCCAGAAGGGCGGCAGGCCGGGAAGACCCACGTTGGCCAGGCTGGGCAGCCAGACCCAGTTGCCCTCGACCACCACCGTCGTACAGCTGAATCCACAGGGAGCCGGTGCACGGCTGACGTTGGCGCAGCTGTCTCCCAGTGCGGTGCCGGCGATCCCCAACGCCAGCGTGACCCCCATGACGATGCCCAGGGCCCGTCGATGGATGCGCGCGCTCCTCTGCAGAGTGCCCCGGCGGTCGGAGTCCCCGTTCTACTCCAATCCGGCGACCGCTGCAGCGCGCCGGCGCGCCGTTGGCTTCGTGGCGGTGCGTGGCCGCACCGCCGATGCGGCGCAGCGCCGGAGACGAGGGGAAGATGGCCAGGGCGCAAGGTGGCGCACGACCGAGCGGGGGGAAGAAGCCATGACGTCCGTCCGCGTTCCGCGTTTCACGCCAGGGGTGAACGGGTTCCACTTCGTGAACGCATTCCCGCACGCCCCGATCCGCCAGCTGGAGCTCCCCGGGATCGCGACGCTCACGATCGGTGACGCGGCCAACGGCCTGTGCGGCGGGATGTCGTTCTCTGCGGCCGATCTCCATGGAGCCGGCATCGCGCCCGGCACGGCGGCATTCCAGTACATCGTCAACCGCGAGATCGCGAGCTTCGGTGGTGCGAGCCTCCCGCTCCGCTCTACCGGCTCATGGATCCCGCGAGTCCGGAGCGCGAGCCCGCCTGGGCGCCGTGGATCAACCCGTTCGTCGCCCCGTTCGGCGTGGATCGGAACAGCCGGACCTACGTCATGGTCCATGACGAGTGGCCGGTGATCCGCAACGATCTCGACAGCGGCCGGCTGTCGATGATCGGCCTGGTCCGGGTGATCGACCGGGATCCCCGCAAGCTGAACAAGAACCACCAGGTCCTGGCGTACGGCTACGACCAGGAGGGCAGCCGGGTCACGCTCCACATCTACGATCCGAACTGGCCAGGGGAAGACGTCACGCTCGGGTTCGACGCGAGCGATCCGAGCGGCACGATCCGGCCGACGTACTCCACGACCGATCCGCCCCTCGTCTGCTTCTTCCATGCGCCGTACGCCGCCGAGCAGCCGTCTCCCTGGCAGGGCCCGTAGTCGATCTCAGCCGGTCAGGGAGAAGCGGACCGACGCGGTCTCTTCGCGGTCAGGTCGTCCGCCGGTCGCCCGCAGGAACGCGATCCCATCAAGATCGCCGGCGCGAGTCGTGACGATCGCTCCGGCGGCGCCGCGGTCGCGGCCGATCGCCCAGAGCTCTTCGAGGAGGCGGCGCCCGATGCCCTGTCGACGCCGGCTGCGGCGCACCGCGACCTCTTCGACGCGGAGCTCCATCGGATCGCCCCGCCTCCGCAGCAGCTCATAGGCCAAGGCGAAGCCGACGAGCTCGTTGCCCTCGCTCGCGACGAGCAGGTGAACGTCCGGCCGCGCCAGGAAGCGCCGCGCGTTCACCGAATCGAGCGGCGGCGGGGACGCCGCGGACCGAGCGCCGGCAGCCTCGAACTCGCCGGCTTCCTCCGCGAGCCGGCGCAGCGTCGGGCCGTCGCCGGGCTCGAGACGGCGCACGACGAGCGGTGGCGGCGGTGGCGGCGACGGGGGAGCCGGGGGTTCGTCATAGGCCTTCGGCCCGGCTCGGCCACCCGCCCGCTTCTCGTCCGCCTTCGCGGTCGTCGCGGCCCGGCCCTCGAGCGGCGACGTGGGTGTGGGGCCGGTCCGGGCCGCCCGGATCGCGTCGCGCGCGTCGTCCAGCGAGCCGAACGGACCGCGCACGAGCGGCAGCCCGAGCTCGTCGGTCTGCTCCGTGTCGAGGAGCATCCAGCGCCCGGAGTTCTGCTCGACGGCGAATCGGCCGTCGCGCGTCAGGTAGCGCCCGGCCCGCTCGCGCTTGAGTGGCAGCTCCTCGGCCGTAGCCTGACTACCGGCCGCGTCCTCGGGCGTGCTCGTCCTGTGGGGCATGTCGGCCACAGCGTAGCCCGCCCCGTCCCGCTCGCGTGTTCACCGGCTGCACGTTGTGACCGGTCAGAGGTCCGGGAGGGTCGCTCTGTGTCCGTTCAGGGCATCCCGAGACGGGATGTTGCGGTCGGATCGTGCGCACCACGCGTCAGGCGACCGCGTTTGGGGGCGGCGGGTCGGCCATCAGGGGTGCGCTCGCGGTCGCAACGTGCACCAGGTGCACGGCCGATCAGGAGGCCGGATCCCAGGGCCGGATCACATGGCGAGCTAGTCGCCGAGGCTCTTCGCGGCGCGCTCCAGCGCAACTGCGTCGTCGGCCGACTCGCGGGCGGCATCCCCGAGCTCACCGGCTCGCTTGTTGTAGGCGTTCTCCTCGGCGCGCCCCCTCGCGGCCTCGACTTCGGCCGCCGTCTTGGCTGTTTCGCTGAGTCCCCCGCCGGTCAGCTGATCCTCCGCGTGCGCAGCGTGCGCCCCGGCGGTCCACGCCGCCCCTTGGGCGCTGCTCTGACCGACGAGGTCCTGCGCCACATCCTGCCATTCTGAGGCAGCCGTCTGCCAGGTCATCGCCTGCGTCACGTCGACCACGGCGGCGGCGTTCGCACTTGCGGCGCCGGCGCTGGCTGCAGATGCGGCCTCGTCGAAGCCCAGCGAGTTCATGACGTCGGCGGTCGCGTTCAGTGCGGACGCCACGCCGAGATTCATGTTCGCTTCGTCGATCTCGCGCTTCATCTCGTGGAGATCGTGCATCGCCATGTCCGTCGCGGTCAGTTCATCGTCGCCCAAAGTTCCATCCTCTGCGGTCACGACTGGCGGATCGGCGTCCGCCGAGGCGTATGGTCGCGCGGTCCATTGTGAGGCCGACCGCAAGCCATCAACCGAGACAGAGGTCCGCGACCCCTAGCGCGGAGTTCGAGGCGCGCTCGTAGACTGATCGGATGCCAGAGGTCGAAGCTCCCGCGACCGTGCGCCCGGCGCCGCGCACGAGCGAGACGACACCGACCACGACGACACCCTGGGAGGCGCCCGAGCTCACGGCCCTCCATCGCCTGGCGATGCACGCGGTGCCCCACGAGGACCGCCTCGAGCTCGACGGCCGCTGGCGCTTCCAGCTCCTGCCCCGCCCTGACGCCGACCCAGGCGCCGCGTGGGACGACGTCTCGGTCCCCGGATGCTGGACGATGCAGGGCTACCCAGACCAGCCGCGCTATACGAACGTCCAGATGCCGTTCGACGATCGGCCACCCCACCCGCCGGCCGACAACCCGACCGGCCTGTACGAGCGGACGTTCGAGGTGCCGTCCCGCTGGTCCGAGCGGACGATCGTCCTGCACGTCGGAGCCGCAGAGAGCGTCCTCATCGCGACGCTCAACGGGCGCGAGGTCGGGATCAGCAAGGACTCGCACCTCGCCGCAGAGTTCGACGTGACCGCGCTCGTCCGGCCGGGGGCGAACACCCTCACGTTCCGCGTCGTCAAGTGGTCCGACGCGAGCTACGTCGAGGACCAGGACCAGTGGTGGCACGGCGGGATCACCCGCTCGGTCTTCCTGTTCGCGACGCCCCCGATCCACCTCGCGGACATCCGCGCGATCGGCGGGCTGGCCGACGACCTGAGGACGGGCACGCTCGACGTCGCCGTGTCGGTCGCGTTCCCGGAGGACCACGCCCGACCGGGATGGACGGTCGCGGTGCGGCTGACCCGGGTCGAGGAGCCCGGCGTGACCGTCGCCGAGCGATCCGCGGAGGCCTCGGCGTTGCGGCCGGACCTCGGGCGGAAGGCCACGCCCGACGATATCGGCGCGATGCACCGTCGCGGAGCCGGCGAGCCGATGTCCACCGAGCAGGCCGCCGACTGGCCCGAGGTGTACGACCGGCTGGCTCCGCCGCCCGAGGGCGTCGCCTCGTGGCACCTCGAGGTCCCCGACGTCCGGACATGGTCCCCGGAGGCGCCGAATCTCTATGCGCTTTCGGTGGCCCTGCGCTCGCCGGCCGGCGATCTCGTGGAGGAGGCGGCGGTCCGGGTCGGCTTCCGGCGGGTCGAGATCCGCGGGCTCGACCTCCTCCTCAACGGGCAGCGGGTATACGTGCGCGGCGTCAACCGCCACGACTTCGACCGGCGTACCGGGCGGGTCGTCTCGCGCGAATCGATGCGCGCGGACCTCGTCCAGATGAAGCGGTTCGGCTTCAACGCCGTGCGCACGTCGCACTACCCGAACGATCCGGCGTTCCTCGACCTCACGGACGAGCTGGGCCTGTGGGTCATCGACGAGGCCGACATCGAGTCCCACGCGTTCTACCGGGCGGTCTCGGACGACCCGCGGTATCTCGGCGCGTGGGTCGATCGGACGTCGCGCATGGTCCTCCGCGACAAGAACCATCCGTCGATCATCCTGTGGTCGCTCGGCAACGAGTCCGGCTACGGGGCGAACCACGATGCCGCCGCGGCCTGGGTGCGCCGCTACGACCCCTCGCGGCCGCTCCACTACGAGGGTGCGATCCGCTTCGAGTGGGCGAGCGACCAGGGCGTCAGCGACATCACCTGCCCGATGTATCCGCCGATCGCCGCGATCGTCGCCCACGCGCGTTCGGGCGCGCAGCGCCACCCACTCATCATGTGCGAGTACTCGCACGCGATGGGCAACAGCAACGGGACCCTCGGCGAGTACTGGGACGCGATCGAATCGACGCCGGGGCTGCAGGGCGGGTTCATCTGGGAGTGGTGGGACCACGGCCTCGTCCAGAGGCTGCCGGACGGCCGGATCCGCTCGGCGTATGGTGGCGACTTCGGTGACGTGCCGAACGACGGGAACTTCTGCATCGACGGCGTGGTCTGGCCCGACCGTCGACCGAAGCCCGCCCTCTGGGAACACAAGCAGATCGCCGCGCCGGTGGTCGTGAGTGCGCCTTCCGGATCGATCGAGCGCGGCATGGTCGAGGTCCGCAACCGACAGTCGTGGCGCGACCTGGCCTGGCTGGAGGCGCGCTGGGAGACGACGCTCGACGGGGAGGTCGTCGCGTCCGGCGGCATCCGCATCCCGGACGTCGCACCCGGCGAGGCCGCCGAGGCCGAGCTCGGCGGCTGGGACGGTGTGCCGGCGTCGGACGGGCGCGAGGCCTGGCTGACGATCGGCTTCGCCACGGCACGGGAGGAGGCCTGGGCCGAACGGGGTTTCGAGGTCTGCTGGGCGCAGTTCCCGCTCGGTCGCATCGGGCCCAGCGTCCCGGACGCAGCCGATGTCGGCTTCGCGGCCGATGTCGGCGTCGCGGACGGTCGGGCCGTCGATGTCGATGCGGACGGGCACCTCGTCCACGAGCTGCTCGCGGCGCCGCCCAGGATCGCACTCTGGCGCGCACCGACCGATAACGATCGCATCGGCGGGCAGGGCGACCGCTGGACCGCCTGGGGCCTCGATCGCCTCGAGCGCGTGCTCGTCTCGGTCGACCGCCACGACTCCGCGACGGTGGTCCGCAGCGAGCTCCAGGGCGCCCAGGGCATCGTGATCCCGCACCAACAGCGCACGAGCGCGCTGGAGGGAGGCGGTATCCGGGTCGAGGAATCAGTAGAGATACCGGATGAGCTGGTGGACCTCGCCCGCGTCGGCACGGTCCTCGAGGTCGTCCCCGGCCTCGATCGCGTGACGTGGTTCGGCCGAGGACCTCACGAGGCG
>VBHW01000111.1 GCA_005881055.1 Chloroflexota bacterium | reverse complement strand
CGGGGCTCCAGGCAGCTCCAAATAGTCAACCAGCGACTGGGCAGGTGCGAATCGCCGCCAGGCATGCACGGGACGCATACCTGGACCTCACACGTCGGCCCCTCGTGTGTGGGCAGGTCCGCGGCGACGTTCCCGCAGTCATCGGGGGCATACCCGGCATCCGACACGTTGCCCGAGTTTCCGCCACCTTTCGGATGGTCGGCTCAGCTCAGTAGGGCTCGCCTTCGCGGGTCGTCGCGTCGTGCGGGCGGTCGCGGGCCGCGAGGCCGCCCTCGGCCGTGTCCCCCGGCTGCCCGGACGCGAGCACGGGCCGGGCGCGCCCTTCGAGGATGCCTCGTACCGCGGCGTCGTCGGACCCCGCGAGCTCGACGACGATCGCCCGCATCTCGGAGACGTCGGTCCAGGCCCCATGCACCTCGTTGGCCGGCCACAGGACCGCCTCGCCCGCGGAGACGCGGCCGTGCTCGTCGCCGACCGCTACCCAGCCGCCGCCCTCGATGACGACGAACCACGTCGTGTTCGGGTTCGAATGCGGCTCGATCCGGGCGTTCCGCGCGAACGCGAGCTCGGCGATCAGGCCGCGCCCGTCCGAATGGATGAGCTGCGACTGGAGGCCCGTCGTCCCGGCCGGCCCGTCCGGCCGCCGGTGCCCGACGCCGAAGCGGATCACCTGCATCTCGGGGTCCGGCCTGCCGCGAGCCGCCCGGCTAGCGGCGGCGGGCTCGCTTCGAGGGCGCCACGCGGACCGTCCGCGCGCCACGGCGGGCCGCCTTCGGGCGGATGGTCGACTCGGGATGGGCGTACTTCGATCGGCTGAAGTAGCGCTGCTTCGCGAGGCGGGATTGGTACGCGGCGAAGATCGGCGGGTACCGCCGGAACCGGACCCAGACGAGCGTGGCCAGCCCGATTGCGAGGGTCGCCGGCACGAAGAAGAAGTCGAACAGGAAGATCGCGTAGACGAGCGTCAGGCTGAACGTGATGAGCCCCGTCCACAGGAGCCACTCGTACATCTCGAGGTAGGGCCCGTGGGCGCGCAGGTGTCGCGTCCGGAGGTTGTAGATGACGACCAGGCCGATCAGCCAGAACGCCGACGCCGCAACGATCGGCCAGAAGATGTCGCGGAAGTTCTGCGTCGTGAAGGGCGTGAAGAGGTATAGCCACGGCGCGAGGTTCACGCGGGATCGTTCCTCCGGGCGGTCGGCGGGCCCGAGTATGCCATGGTCGCGGGGTATACTCGCCCGAAGCGTGACAGCGTCGGCGACGGCGCCGCCGATCGCGCGCGGGCGCGCATTCGGTCGGCCGGCCGGCGGGCGCCTACCGTGGATCATCGCCTTGGGACTGGGAGGATGCCCCGGGTGCGTGCCCTGCTCTCCGTGGCGAACCGCGATGGGATCACGGCGCTCGCTCGCGACCTGAAGTCGCTCGAGGTCGAGGTGTTCGCCACCGATGGCACGCGCGACCACCTGGCCGCGGACGGCGTCGAGGTCCGCTCGGTCTCGGACCTGACGAACGTGCCGGCCCTCATCGGGGGCCAGGTCAAGACGTTCCACCCCGCGGTCTACGCAGGGATCCTCGCCCGGCGCGACGTGCCGGCACAGCTCGAGGAGCTCGCCGAGCACAAGATCGGGCTCATCGACATCGTCGTCGTCAACGTGAAGCCGTTCGCCCCGGAGGTCGGCGCGCGCCTCGTGCCGCTCGAGGAGGCGATCGAGATGATCGACGTCGGCGGCGCGGCGCTCCTCGGCGCGGCGGCCCGCAACAGCGCCGGCGTCGCCGCGGTCGCCTCGCCGCGCCACTACCCCCAGCTCGTGAGCGAGCTGCGTGAGTTCGGCGGTGTCTCCGCGGAGTTCCGCCAGCAGCTCGCGGCGGACGCGTTCGGCGCGGTCGCCGCGTACCACGCCGAGATCGCGGCGTATCTCAACCAGGTGAGCGGCAAGCTCTTCCCGGGCCGCCTCGCGATGGTCCTCGAGAAGGTCGAGGACCTCCGCTACGGCGAGAACCCGCACCAGCGGGCGGCGTTCTACCGGGAGACGACCCATCGCAGCGGGGCGCTCGCCGACGCGACGCAGCTGCAGGGCGGCGCGCCGTCCTTCAACAACCTCCTCGACCTCGACGCCGCGTACCGGATGGCGTCGGACTACACGAACACCACCGTCGTCATCTGCAAGCACACCGACCCGGTCGGCATCGCCAGTCACGACGAGGTCCTCGAGGCGTACCGGCACGCCCTCGAGACCGATCCGGTGGCGAGCTTCGGCGGGATCGTCGCCGTGAACCGCCAGCTCGACGAGGCGACGGCGCGCGAGATCGGGGCGAACAGCTACGAGGCGGTCATCGCGCCCGGCTTCAGCGATGCCGCCCGGGCGATCCTCGGCGAGAAGACCGGCCTCGAGCTCCTCGCGGTGCCCCCCAATCCGACGGACGGCATGCGCGACTACGGGATCGCCACGCTGGACTTCAAGCACGTCGGCGGCGGGCTCCTCGTCGAGACGATGGACGAGCTCGGGCTCGACAAGGGCCAGCTCCAGGTCGTCACGAAGCGCCGCCCGACCCTCGAGGAGCTCACCGACCTCCTCTTCGCGTGGCGGGCTGTCCGCCACGTCCGTTCGAACGCGATCGTCCTCGCCCGCGGAGCCGCGACCGTGGGCATCGGCGCCGGTCAGGCGAGCCGCCAGGTCTCGGTCGAGATCGCGCTGAGGCGGGCGGGCGACCGGGCGAAGCTCGCGGTCATGGCCTCGGACGCCTATTTCCCGTTCCCCGACGGGATCCAGGCGGCGGCCCAGGCGGGGATCATCGCGATCATCCAGCCAGGCGGCTCGATCCGCGACGAGATGGCGATCGAGGTCGCCAACCGCCACCACATGGCGATGGTCTTCACCGGGCGGCGGCACTTCCGCCACTAACATTCCGCGGCGCCGCGGCGCCACGACCCACCGGGAGGCAGCGTGGAGCAACTGCTGGCGCTCGAGATGGTCCGGGTCACCGAGGCCGCGGCCCTCGCCTCAGCCCGGTTCATGGGCCGCGGTGACAACACGGAGGCGGACCGGGCGGCGACCGAGGCGATGCGCCGGACGATGGACGAGATCGAGATGTCGGGCACGATCGTCATCGGCGAGGGCGAGCGCGACCAGGCCCCGATGCTCTACATCGGCGAGCAGGTCGGCCGCCGCGACGAGAGCGATCGCCGGGCGGTCCAGGAGATCGACATCGCGGTCGACCCGCTCGAAGGCACGAACCTCGTCGCCCACGGCCAGGCGAACGCGATCACGGTCATCGCCGCCTCGGAGCGTGGCGGGCTCGTCAATGCGCCGGACACGTACATGGAGAAGCTGTGCGTCGGGCCGGTGGCTGCCGGCCGCGTCGACATCCGCCTGTCACCCACGGAGAACCTCCAGCGGATCGCCTCGGCGCTCGGGCGCGGCGTGAGCGACATCACCGTGATCATCCTCGACCGGCCGCGCCACGAGGAGCTCATCGGCGAAGTCCGCTCCACGGGCGCCCGGATCAAGCTCATCAGCGACGGCGACCTGTCCGCGGCGATCTCCTGCGCCGTGTCGGGCACCGGCGTCCATGCGGTGATGGGCATCGGCGGCGCCCCCGAAGGCGTGATCACGGCCGCGGCGCTGCGCTGCCTCGGTGGCGAGATCCAGGCGCGGTTCCGGTTCCGCAACGACGCCGAGCGCGCCCGCGCCGAGCGGATGGGCCACGGCGACGAGGAGCGCGTGTACACGACCGAGGAGCTCGCCTCCGGCGACAACGTCGTGTTCGCGGCGACCGGCGTGACCGGCGGCGACCTCCTCCAGGGCGTCCGCTTCTTCGGCGGCGGGGCGCGCACCCACTCCCTCAGCATGGCCTACCAGACCAAGCAGGTTCGCTTCGTGGACACCGTCCACATGTTCGACCGGAGCCGGCCGCCGAGCGTGCGGCTCTAGCGGTGGACGTCGACGTCGGCGCGACGGCGCTCGTGTGGGGTGTGATGCTCGCGGCTCTCCTGATCCTCATCGGCGCTGCCGTGGCCTTCGGTCGACGCGGCCGGTGACCCGCCGCGCACCACAGGTCGTCGCGATGGGCGGCGGCGGCTTCAGCATGGAGCCCGACAACCCGCTGCTCGACGAGTTCGTCCTCGGGCTGGCCGGCGTGGATCGACCGCGCGTCTGCTTCCTGCCGACCGCGACCGGCAACGTCGCGACGTACATCGTGAGCTTCTACGAGGGGTACAGCCGGCGGGCGGAGGCCAGCCACCTCGACCTGTTCGTGCGGACCCGGCTCGACCTGCGCGCGTTCATCCTCGGCCAGCACGTCGTCTACGTCGGCGGCGGCAACACGGCCAACCTCCTCGCGATCTGGCGCGTCCACGGACTCGATGCGATCCTCCGCGAGGCGTGGGAGGCCGGAGTCGTCATGGCCGGCATCAGCGCCGGGGCGATCTGCTGGTTCGAGGCCGGCGTCACCGACTCGTTCGGCCCCGACCTCGGAGCGCTCGGCGGCGGGCTCGGCCTGTTGCCCGGATCGTTCTGCCCGCACTACGACGGCGAGGCGGAGCGACGGCCGACGTACCGCCGCCTCATCGGCGCGGGCGAGCTGGCGGACGGGTGGGCGGCCGATGACGGAGCCGCCGTGCACTTCGTTGGCCGGGAGGTCGCCGAGGCCGTCTCCTCGCGCCCTGCCGCCCGCGCCTACCGGGTCGAGCGACGTCCCGATGGGGCCTCGGAGGAGGCGCTGCCGACGCGCTTCCTCGGCGGACGGTCCTGACGACTCGCGCCGATCGGCCGCCAGTGATCGCCGGCCCACGCACCGATCGGCCGGACGGATCCCGGCTCCTCGGCCGACACCTGCCGGCGCAGCGCGGTGGCCACGGTCTCG
>VBHW01000118.1:7282-10548 GCA_005881055.1 Chloroflexota bacterium | reverse complement strand
CGAGCGAGCCGGCAGCGCGGAGCTCGGGCGCGAGCTGCTCGAGGAGGAGCAGCGCCCCGAAGATCACGAGGAAGATGCCGATCCAGGGCAAGCCCGCCCGTTCATCCGGGCGATACCAGCCGTACTGCTCCACTCGGACGACGCGTCCGCTCTCGTCGTCGGGTCGATCGGTCATGCGCTCAGCCTACCGCGCCGGCCGGCCGTGGACTCTCCACCGCAGGCTCGTCGGCTACCTCGTCGGCGACCTCGTCCGCTTCGACGTGGCTGAAGCCGAGCCGTTCCGCGAAGCGTCCCAGTGGCCCCGGCGCCCACCAGTTCCAGCGGCCGAGGAGCCGCATCGTGGCCGGCACGAGCAGGACACGGATGATCGTGGCGTCGATGAGGACGGCGATGGCCATGCCGACGCCGATGCTCTTGATGGTGATGACGTCGGCCAGGGCAAACGCCGCGAACACCGCGACCATGATCAGGGCCGCGCCGGTGATGACCGAAGCCGTACGGGCGAGGCCCTCGGCGACCGACTCGCGGTTGTCGCCAGTCCGCCGATAAGCCTCCTGGATCCTGGACAGCAACAGGACCTCGTAGTCCATCGACAGCCCGAAGATCACGCTGAACATGATGATCGGGTTGCCGGCGATGGTCGTGCCGATGGACTGGAAGCCGAGGATGTTCGAGAGGTTGCCCTCCTGGAAGATCCAGACGAGCGCCCCGAAGCTCGCGCTCACGGAGAGCAGCGTCATGACGACCGCCTTGAGCGGGATGACGATCGAGCCGAAGAGGAGGAACAGGACGACCGCACTGGCCAGGAGCGTCATGCCCACCGCCCACGGGATCCGCTCGCTCTGGGCGGCCAGGAAGTCGTAGCCGAGGGCGGCCGTGCCCCCGACCGCCGCGTGGAGGCCGGCGCCCGGGTTGATCGACCGGATGACGGGAATGACCGACGTCCCGGCCGTGGACGCGGCATCGAGCGGGCTCACCGCATCGAGGTGCACCGTGCTGCCTCGGTCGTAGCTCGCGAGGAGCGTCGCGATCGCCGGCGGCCGCGTGGACGCCGGCTGGGCGTAGATCGCGGCGACCTGCTCGGGGGTCAGCGGCGTCCCGGTTGCGGGATCGCGGAGGCTGAACGGACTCTCGACCCGGTCGACACCGTCGACGGCATCGACCGCCGCTGCGTACTTCGCGAGCGCCAGGGCGTTGTCGGGCGACGTCGGATCCCCCTGCACGTCGACGAGGATCTGGATCGGCGTCGTCTCGCCGCGCGGGAACTCCTGCTGGATCGCGACGTACGTGTCGCGGCTCTCGAGGCCGGCGGGTAGCACCTCGGCGCCAGGTACGGCCTGCTTCACCCGCAGGAAGGGTGTTCCGGCCGCGAGGAGGAAGAGGAGCACCGGGACGAGCACGAGGACCGGGCGCGCCATGACGCCCTGGGCAACGCGCTCCCAGCGATGGCTGGGCGTCCTGTTCCTCGACCGGAGCCCGAGGCGATCGAAGAGGCCGCCGAGGCTCAGCGCATTGATGCGCGGTCCGAGCATCCCGAGGACGGCCGGCAGGAACGTCAGCGCATAGAGCACCGAGCTGAGGACGACGAGCGACCCGCCGATGCCGATCGAGTTGAGGGCGGGCGCCTTCATGAACAGGAGGCCGGACCACGGCCTTGCCGCTCGTCGCGACGGCCTTCTCGACCGCCTCGCCGACGGTCCGCCCGCGGGCGAGCTCCTCGCGGAAGCGGCTCACGATGAAGAGCGAGTAGTCGATCGCCAGGGCGAGGCCGAGCATCGTCGAGATGTTCAGGACGTAGATGCTCATCTCGACCCGCTGGGCGACGAAGTAGACGAGCCCGAGGGTAGTGGGGATCGCCAGGCCGGCGATGATCAGCGGCATCCCGGCCGCGATCACCGACGCGAACACCGCGACGAGGATGAGCAGCGCCAGCGGCGCGGAGACGACCTCGGCGCGCTGGAGGTCCTTCTCCGATTCCGCCGTCTGGTCGCGGCCGATCGGCCCGTACCCGGTGAGCGTCGCCGTGTAGCCGGCAGGCGGCGTGATCTCCGCCTGGAGCGACTGCATCGCGTCGACCGACTGCTCGTTCGTCAGGTTGAGCTGCACGACCGTGTACGCCGCATGCCCGTCCGTGCTGATGAACCGGCGATCGCCGGTCTCGGCGAAGCCGACGACCCCGACGACACGTGAGTCCGCCTTGAGCCCGCTGAGCGACGACGCAATCGCCGACTGGAATGCCTCCGACGTCGCGCCGGCGTCAGCCGGCCCGTGGAAGAGGGCGACGAAGCTGCTGCGTCCCGCGGAGAACGACTCGTCGAGCCGGGTGATGACGCTCGCCGACTCCGAGCCACGGTCGAGCCATCCGCCGGAGCTCAGCTCGCCGGCGGCGCGTGAAGCGAACAGGACCGAGCCGAACGCGAGGAGGAGGGTGACAACGGCGACGATGCGGCGGAACCGGTAGACGAAGGCTCCCCAGCGGGCGAACATCGTGATGGCGTCCTTTCCGTGGCGGACCGGGACGGGATCCGGGCGGGACTGGATGGGCTCGTGTGGCTGGCCGACAATAGAGAATGGGCATTCTCTTTGTCAAGTCCGGTATGCGGCTGGTCAGGCACTCCTGCGATTGATCGTCTTGACGCGGCTGCCTATACTGCCGCGAGCGAACATTCGTTTTATGACGGGAGACAGATGCCCCGGGTCACGCTTCAGCACGAGCAGCAGGTCCGCCAGCGGATCCTCGCCGCCGCCCTCCGCGTGTTCGGAGCGCGCGGGTTCCGCCGCTCGACGATGCAGGACGTCGTCCGCGAGAGCGGACTGTCCGTCGGCGCGATCTACACGTACTTCAAGAGCAAGGACGAGCTGTTCCTCGCCATGTGTGACCTGACCGTCGAGGACACGATGGCCGCCCTCGCCGCGCGATTGCCGGCCGGCGCGACCGTGGCCGACAAGCTCGCGATCGCGGTCGGGTTCTTTCTCGACACGATCGACGCGTACACCGCGATCGGTGGCGGAACGACGTTCCTCGTCCACGCCTGGGCCGAGGCCGAGCAGGAGCCTGCCGTGCGCGAGACGCTCGTGCGCCGCCGCGCGCAGATCGTCACGGTCGGGCGGATGCTCCTCGAAGAAGGGATCGCCCGCGGCGAGGTCCCGCCGTGGCTCGACGTCGACGCCGCCTCGACGGCGTACTCGGCGCTCCTCGACGGGCTGACGCTCATCGGCCTCGAGGAGGGTCCGGGCTATCGACGGGTGGATGCGGAGCGCAGGGC
>VBHW01000118.1:0-7254 GCA_005881055.1 Chloroflexota bacterium | reverse complement strand
CCCCTCCCACCCGTATGCGCCCGCCTGGATGGCCCAGACGCCCGACCGCCGCGCCAGCTGACACGCATCGCGCCTGAGCTGACGCGCATCGCGCCTGAGCTGACGCCTCGCGCCTGACCGACTCCGGAGCGCCGAATCCGGGGCCGCTCGCCGGGCGATACTGCGGCGCATGCCAGACGTCCGTACGGTTCGCGGCCCCGTGCCCGCCGACGAGATCGGTTTCACGCTGCCGCACGAGCACACGGCGATCGCGCTCTGGCACGTCCCTGATCGCTGGGACTACTGGGAGCTCTCGGCCGACGAGACGGTCGTCGAGCCCGAGCTCCTCGCGTTCCGCGACGAGGGAGGCTCCTGCCTTGTCGACCTGACCCTTCCCGGGGTCGGGCGCGATCCCGCCCGGCTTGCCCGGCTCGCCGAGCGGACCGAGCTCCACATCGTCATGGGCTGCGGCTGGTATCGCGGCGCGTACTACCCACCCGAGGCGCTGATCGAGCGCCGCTCGGTCGACGACCTCGCGGACGAGCTCGTCCGGGAGTGGAGCGAGGGCGTCGGGACCACGGGCATCCGCCCGGGGATCATCGGCGAGATCGGCACGGACAAGCCGTGGGTGTCGCCCGCGGAGGAGCGGGTCCACAGGGCGGCGGGTCGGGTGGCACGACAGACGGGGCTCGCGATCACGACGCACGCGGTCCTCTCGGACGTCGGCCTCGCCCAGCTGCGCATCTTCGAGGAGGAGGGCGCCGACCCGTCGCGCGTCGTGATCGGGCACGCCGACTCGTTCCCCTCCCTCGACCACTACCTCGAGATCGTCCGGCGGGGCGCCAACCTCGAGTTCGACTTCCTCGGGATGAGCTTCACGCCGATGGAGCGCTTCGGTGAGGGCCGCGTGCTCGAGCTGCTCCTCGAGCTCCTCTCACGCGGGCATGCCGACCGGGTGCTCCTGTCGCAGGACGTCTGCCACAACGGCCAGCTCACGCGCTACGGCGGGAACGGCTACACGTACCTCGCGCCTTCGTGAGGCCGGCGCGTCGGACGCGGACGTGCGCCGCCTGACGGTCGAGAACCCGCGTCGGATCCTCGCCGTGGGCTAGCGGCTGCCGGTCAGCCGGCTGAGCGTCGCTTCGACGCTCAGCGCGATGTCATCGCTCAGCGCGTTCGAGATCGGGCAGCCCTCCTTCGCCGCCTCGGCGAGCTCGGTGAACGTGGATGCGTCGATGCCCGGCACGTCCCCACGCACGGTAAGCGCCGACGAGACGATCCGCCAGCCCGCCTCGATCTTGTCGAACGTCACGGTGGCCGCCACGTCGAGCCGCGACGGGGGCGTCCCATTCTTCGCGAGGCCGTTCGAGAAAGCCATCGCATAGCACGCGGCGTGCGCTGCGGCGACGAGCTCCTCGGGGCTCGTCCTGCCGTCCGCTTCCTCGGTCCGCGAGGCCCAGGTGACTGGGAGCGGGCCGAATGCCGAGCTCGTCTCGGCACTGACCGTACCGGAGCCGGAGAGCAGGTCTCCCTGCCATGTTGCCGTCGCGCGCCGGATGGCAGCCATCGTGCGCCTCCTCTGCCTGATCACGCGGTCGGGAGCGTCGAGCCCGGGTCGTGGGTCCGCCGGCGACCGCCCGCGTCATCGTCGCACAGAGCGGCCGCATGCCGGGCGCGAAGGCTTCGGGGCTGCGCGCCGCGGCACCGCGCTTGCCGCCCGAAGCCAGGCCTCAGGCGGCCGCGTGGCCCGCCAGATGCTCGCGCAGGCCGGCCGCGAGATCCCGATGGCGTGCGGTTCGCGGCAGGATGACCTTGCGCGCGCCGGCGAACCGTCGATGCGCGTCGAGGGCGGCCGCGAGGGCGTCGACGAACCCGTCCTCCGCGAGCGGGTCGAACCCCGCCTCCGATCCGCCCGACGAGGCGGTTGCCGAACAGCATGGGAAGGACGTAGTAGCCCCAGCGCCGCCTGGGCTCCGGGACGTAGACCTCCCAGACGTAGTCGAAGCCGTACAGCTTGCGCAGGAAGTCGCGGTCCCACACGAGCGGATCGAGTGGCGCCAGGAAGGCCACGTCCGGGTCCCCGACAACCGCACCCGACCCGGCGGCGGCGACCTCGGCCTCCGCCGCATCGAGCATCGCCAGCTCGTCGGCGACGACGAACCGTTCGCCCTTGATCCCGTCGATCGCGACGGGGATCAGCTGCCCGGTCGCGACGAGCTCGTCGGTGATGCGCCTGCGGGCGCGCCCACGGTCGAGCGTGCCGTCTTCACGGGTCGTACCCGTCCCGAGCCATACCTCACCCGAGCCCGCCTGGCTGAGCATCCCGTGCGCCCGGTACCGCGAGAGGACCTTGTGCGTGAGCTGCTCGTGCTCGGTTGGACGGCGATCGAGGAGGGACGCCGGGAACAGGCGCTCGACGAGGTCGTAGACCCGCCGGTTGCCCTCGCGTCGCGCGAGACCGAGGATGCCGGCCTGCGCGAGGGCCTCGAGGATCGCGCGCACCTGGTTCGTCGGTCGCCAGTACCACGCGATGGCGGCCCGCGGCTCGACGTCGGTCGACGACATCGGGCCGGTCGTCCGGATCCGCTCGAGGAGCTCCTCGACGAGCGGCGAATGCTCATCGAACGTCGTCCCCTCGAGCCTGTGTCGCTCCAGGTCCCAGGTGATCCGGAAATACGGCAGGTGGGCTGTTGGCACGAGCGAGAGGCCCTTGTTGTACGTCTCATACAGCTCGCGCGTCCCGTACAGGAGGGCGTCGCCGACCGCCCGCGTGTAGTCCGCCACCCGAGCGTGGAGGACGAGATCGTGGTTGCGACCGGCGACCTCCAGCGGATCGAATTGGAGCGATCCCAACCGATCCACGACGGCCATGACGCCTTGCGGGCCGGCCGGCATCGACCGTGGCGGGGCGAGGAAATGGCGCGCGGCGAGGAAGCGTCGGGCGACCGCCGCCGAGATGGGCCGGGGGGACGTCATCTGGCGGATGGTAGTCGGATGGGCGGCCAGGAGCTGGCAGGATCGTTCGGGCAGGTCGGTTGCGCAGACTGTCCCCGATCAGGCCCCGGAGAGCCGCTCCTCGAGCCGGTCGATCAGGGGGACCTGCGTCGACTTGACCGCACGCCGGGCATCGTCGAGCCCGAGCCATGCCACCCGGTCGATCTCCGGGAACGTCTGCCGGCGGCCCGAGCGGGGAGGCCACTCGACCTCGAACGTATTGCTTGCGGCGAGCGCCGGATCGAGGTCGCCCTCGACGGCCCAGGCGTGGACCGTCTTGCCGCCCTTCTGGACGATCGCGCCGAGGGGGGCCGTCGCGCCGTCGGGCACGCGATGGCCGGTCTCTTCCTCGAACTCGCGCCGGGCAACGGCCTCGAGCTCCTCCCCGACATCGACCTCGCCCTTCGGGATCGTCCAGTGACCGAGGTCCTTCGCCTCGAAATACGGGCCACCGGGGTGGGCGAGGAGCACCTCGACGCGCCCGCCGGACCGCCGATACAGGAGGATCCCGGCACTCACGCGCAACGCCATGGGATGGAGCCTAGCGGATCGACTCGGCGATCCGGATCGCAGCATCGCGGCTCAGGCCTGACTCGATGCGGAACGTGACGCCCTCGTGGGCCCAGAGGAGCACGTCGCCCTCGAGCCGCAGCGTCTCGAAGACATACTCGCCGTTCTCGTCGACGAGCACGACCTCGTGTGGCCGGCCGCTGATCCAGTACGCCGGCTCACCGGCGACCGTGACGGACTCGACCGTCCCTCCGCGATCGAGGAGCTTGGCGACCATCGTCCGCGAGTTGATCGATCCCGCGAACTCCGTCAGGAGGAGCCCGGCGTCGATGACCGAGGCGGTCGGGAGCTCGGGCCGTGCGTTCCAGAGCAGCGATACGACTCCGCCCGGATAGCGCCCTGACAGATACACCTCGTCGGGTTCGCCGAGCGTCGCCGGTAGCACGATCCGGAACCGCTCCGAGCTGCGTGCTGTCGCGAGCGTGACGCGTTCGCCGAGGCGGCTCCGCAGGTCGGCCGGTCCCTGGACCGGCGGCAGCTCCGGGACCTGCTGGATCTGGACGCCGCCGAGACCGAGGAGCCCAGCGACCGTGTCCCGGGTCGCGGGGACCGCCAGGATCCCTCCGATGACCACGACGACGACCGCGACGGCGACGGCGGCCTGTTGGCGCATCGGCATCCATACGGGCCGGAGAGCCCTCCGCTCGCGCACGTCGAGGATCGACCGCCACCAGGGGCGGGGCTGCTGCCCGGCCGCGATGCGCTGCGTGACGCTCGACACAAGCGTGCCCGGCGACGGCGCGTCGACACGGCGGCCGAGCTCGATGAGGCGGCGCTCGAGATCGTCGCCGGACCATGAGGCGTTCGATGGATCTCCACCGCCGGTCGGCGTTCGGCGCGTCGGCCTAGCCATCGGGCACCAACGGCCCGGGCAGCTCCTCCCCGACTGCTCGGGGGAGCTGCGCCCGAAGGCGAGCTAGCGCACGCGACAGCCGGGATTTCACGGTGCCTCGTGCACAACCGAGCGCGAGCGCCATCTCGGCTTCCGCCATGTCGAACCAGTACCGGTAGGCGATGATGAGACGGTCGTCGGGCCGCAGGGCATTCACCGCGGCGAGGAGCTCTCCCTGTTGCTCGCGGAGTACCGCCGAGGCCTCCGGCGTGAGCTCATGGACATCGGCGGGCTCGACCTCGGAGTCCGGCCGGAGCCCCAGGCTCACGGGTCTGCTCGACGCTCGACGCCGATCGAGGGCCTCGTTCGCGACGATGCGCAGCAGCCATGGCCGGATCGGCGAACCGGAGCGGAACCGGCCGAGTGCGTAGTACGCCTTCACGAATGCCTCCTGGACAGCGTCGTCGACGTCCGGCGCCGATCCGAGGATCGCGTGAGCGGTGCGCAGCGCAACGGCCTCATAGCGTCTCACGATCGCCTCGAATGCCCGAACATCGCCGGCTTTGGTCCGGTCGACGAGCTCGGCCTCTTCCATCGGCGGCTCACGCACCGCACGATCTTCCCACCGGCCTCTCGCCAACCAACCGGCACCCTGCGTTCGCAGCTGGACCACAGCGGACGCGATCGGGCGTGGCGGAGCGGACCGACTCGCCTGGGCGATCATCGGCCGCTCTGCCACGCCTCTTGGGCTGCCGCGGGTGCGTCAGCGCGGCGTCGGCTGGGATGATCCCTCGACCCGGGCGGCCTGGATCGGTCGACGAGCCAGGAACGTCGCACCCACGGCCAGGGCAAGCATTGCCGTGAGCGCGGCCAGCACTGGCAGGGGATTCGAGCCTGCGGGCGCCTGAGGGCCCGGCGCCACGTCGCCGATGCGAACCGGCGCGTAGTCGAACGTGATCCCTGATCCGCCGACCACGACCGAGTAGGTCCAGCTGCCCTCGGTCGGGAAGACGACATCGGCTCGCCAGACGCCGCTCTCCGACGTCGGCTGCGTCGCGAACGAACGAGCATCGCCGGTGTCCACGTTCCGGATCCGGATGGACGGCCGCAGGTTGGCGACGCGCAGGATCTGGCCGTTGCTCACGAACGAGACGTCGACCGTCCACGTGCCACCGGGCGGCGTTCCGGCCGGGGTGGAGCTGAGCGATGCCTGGGTGTCCTCCGGCCAGGCCAGGACCGACCCGACGGCCATGAGGCTGAGCGCGGTCCCGAGGGCGACTCCGATGATCGAGCGTTTCATGGTGGGCCTCCTTGGTGCTCACCACCCGTACGGGACGCGGCTCGATTCGGTTCCGGTCGCGGCGGCCCTGCTGCGGCCGGCGCGCCCTGACGGCATGCAGCTGCAACCTCCACACGCCGGCGGGCGATCCATCCGTCGCTCGCTGGGTGCGAGCCTCCGACTGACCCGGGTTTGAACGCGGAGAGGAGCATCATGGCCATCGAGCTTCCCGACCTGAACATCCGCCTCGGCGGCAAGCGCCGACCTGAGGTGACCACCGATGACGTGGGGCCCGCGATCGAGCGAGCGGGGAAGACCCTGCGCGAGTGGCGACAGTCGACCGAGTCCGCCCTCGAGGCGATCTCCGACCTGTCGCTCGACGCCATGCCGAAGCTGCCCAAGGTCTCGATGTCGTCCCTGCCCAGGATTTCCGTCGAGCGCGGCCGGCCGTCGCCGATCCGTCGCGGGGCACCGTTTCTCGCACTCGGCATCATCGGCCTGATCGCCGGCCTGGCGATCGGCTGGTGGATGGCCACCATGAACGGGACGGGCACGGCCTCGGCAACCCGGCGGTCGGCTGGTCCCAGGAATGCCCCCGACCTCCCAGAGGGTCTCGCCGCCGACGTGCCGGCAGCCGGCACGTCCGATGACGCGTGGGCGCATCCCGGAGGGATGGACCGTTCGGCGTCCCCCGACGCCCCGGAGTCCGAGCCGTGGCGGAGCGTCGGGCCCGGCTCGACCGCGGGCGACGGGGCGGATGCCGCGGATCTGGCGGGCACGAGCGCACGCGACCGCTGACCGACGGCCCGTCCGGGCCGCCAATGATGGGAGCTCCCGCGTTGTCGCCGAGACGACAGCGCGGCGGAAATCGACGAGACGGACGGCGCCCGTCGGCCGTGTAGGATCGTCGACACAGGGGTGAAGTCCGTCACGGGCATTCTCGTGATCCCTGAGCGCGGCCGACGCATCCTCGGCCACTCGGAGGATCGACTGCGTGCGACGTCTGGCCTCGCTTGTTGCTGCCCTGCTCCTTGTGCTCGCCATCACGGCGCCGGTCGAGGCGGGACCGCCCCGTGGCCTGGCGGCCCACAACTACCTGCGGGTCAGGCCGAACGTCTCGTCGTCCCCGACGGGACTGTCACCCGCGACGGTGAAATCCGCATACGGCTTCCCGACGAGCTCGACGGCCGGCGCGGGCACGACGATCGCGATCGTCGACGCCTACGACCATCCGAAGATCGAGTCCGATCTGGCCGTCTTCAGTACGCAATTCGGCCTGCCGGCCTGCACCACGGCGAACGGCTGCTTCACGAAGGTCGACCAGAACGGCGGCACGTCCTACCCGAAACGGAACGCCGGGTGGGCGCTGGAGATCGCGCTCGACGTCGAGTGGGCACACGCGATCGCTCCCGGCGCCCGGATCCTCCTCGTCGAGGCGACGAGCAACAGCTTCACCAACCTCCTCGCGGCCGAGGACTACGCCAGGACGCACGCGCAGTACGTGTCGAACAGCTGGGGCGCCGCCGAGTTCAGTGGCGAGAGCTCCTACGACTCCCATTTCTCGGGGAGCGGCGTGAGCTTCTTCGTCTCCTCGGGCGAC